>JAHELX010000349.1 GCA_024643945.1 Anaerolineales bacterium | reverse complement strand
GTCAGCCTGGGGTATATCGTCCTATCGTAGATTTTAACATCAATGGAGCTTATGTCCAATAAGAAATGAGTACCCCCAAACGATCTTTTGGTAGTATTGGGGCAAGGCAAGAGCTGCCAAATAAAAGCAGGGGCGTCATTCAATGACGCCCCTGCTGGCCAGCCAGGTAGTATCTCTGGAAGTTGTCTGGGCAGCCTTTCCAGGCTGCCCCACGCTACTTTCGTCGGGCGGCCAGCACCACTCCCAGCAGCGGCAGGAGCACCAACCCCAGGGAGCCAGGACACAAACCACCGCTTGGGCTTTTGCCACCTGCCTGCGAGGCGTCTTCAGGCTCTGCGACAGACGGTGTTGAAACCGGCTCCGCACCAGTTGCAATCTCGGTCCGGTCGCGGACGACGATGGTCAACGGCTCCGACTGGGTCCCCGACAGGGAGAAAGTAGCCTGGTAGACGCCCGGCTCGTGGTAGACGTAGCTGGCGCTATACTCGCGCTGGATGACGGACTCCGGCATCCATTCCAGGCAGCCAGGGACGGCGCTTTGGACCATCCCATCGCCAAACTCAAAGGTGCTTTCCACGCAATAGTAGTCGCGGTTGTTGTCCGGGCCCCCCGCCAGCCGGCCGGTGAAGTTGACCGCCAGCGGAGCGACTCCCTCCACCACGTTGGCGCTGAGGGTGGTGTACAGCTCTCCCACGTCGGCCGGGGGCGGCGAGGTGGTGGTTTGAGGTTGGAGATTCGAGGTTGGAGATTGGGCGTCTGAGGCGACCGTCTCGTAGGCTACCCCATCCACCACCACGATGACCCGCTCGCCGACGGCGAAGTAGCGACCCGCCTGGGGATGGTCGGACAGGAAGGCGAAGAAGGCGTCGGAGCCGAAGGGGAGCTTGACCGTGCTCATCCGGTCGGGGTCAAAAGTGGTGTCGGTCCAGACGCCGTCGCGAAGTCCTGGCACGGGGCGCAGCACGAAGGCTCGCTCTCCCACTACCTGCACCTGTTGAGCGTAGGCTTCACTGGGAGCGGCTGGCGCTTCGGCCGCCTCCAATTGAGCCTGCTCCACGGCTTTCTCTACAGCCGCTGCGCCAGCAGCCGGGGCCGGGACGGCGGTGGCCATAGATCGGTAGGTCTCTCTGGCAATTTCGTCGCGACCTTCCCGGCTCAGCGCCATGTTCGGCTCTTCGACCAGGAAGGAGGTATACGGGGTGATGATGCCATAGCGGATAGACAACTCGACGATTTCGTCCACCAACTCCTGGGACTCGCCATGCAGCCGGATCTGGTTGAGCAGGTAGCCGATTTTGCGCGTCGCCCACAGCGGCGGGATGAAGTCGTCCCCGCCGTTATCATGGAAGGTGAGATCCTCGTAGACGAAGCGCTGCGTCTTTGCGTTGACCGTCCCCTCCAGGGTAACCGTGGCTGGCCCACCATCCCGGTAGCGACCTACCAGCACCAGTTGCGTGCCGGCGAATAGATCGGGCAGAGGATAGGGATAGGTGTCGTCCACGCGCGCGCCCCGGAAGGTGAGTTCGATGTCGGCCAGGACGGGCGTACTGACTTTGGCGTAGAAGGCGCTGACCTGCTCGTCAATGCGCTCGCCCGGGCGGACGTAGGCGCTGGCTCCCCGCAGTTCCCGGGCTGTGGTGTCCAGCAGCAGGGTGTTGACGTCGTCGCCCACGCCAAAGGTGAAGACACGCATGTTGCTCCGGGCAGCCTGTTTCACGTTGTTGAGGATGAGATCCGTCTCGACCACGCCCTCGGTGGGCAAGCCATCGGTGAGGAAGATGATGACCGTCGGCCGTTCGCGGTCGGCTGTGTCCAGGGCCTCGAGCATGGCGCGGTTGATGTCGGTGCCCCCGTTGGCCGTAATGTCACGCACCCAGCCGGCAGCGTCGCCGGCCTGGCGGGCAGGTTCGAGCCGGTCGGCGTACGTCCGCACGCCGGTGCTGAATTCGACAATGTTGAAGCGATCTTCCGGGTTCAGGTTGTCCAGTATGAAGAGGAGGGCGTTTTTAGCTTGCTCCAGCTTCTCCCCATCCATACTGCCGGAGGTGTCGAGAACCAGGATCACGTCCTTGGCGACGACCTGCGTCTCGTCCACCTCCACCTTGGGCGCCACCAGCAACATGAAGAAGCCATCTTCACCCCGCTCTTTATAACTGAGCAGATTCACGCCCAAATCCTCTTGGGAGACGGTGTAATAAAGCGCGAAGTCTTTGTCGGGAGTCACATCCCGATCTTCCCAGCCGACGCGGGCGCGGTAGTCCCCGTCGCGGTCAATCGCGACCGGATGGCTGGGGGAATAGATGGCCTTGATGGGCTCCTGGGAGGTGATGCTGACGCTGACCGAGGCGTCTTCCAGCGGCCGGGCGGAGAATTGCTCGGTGCTGAGCGGGTAGACGTAGCGGACCAGCCCTCCTTCCGCCGGCAATACCTGGGTGTACTCGATCTCGACGCGGCGCTCGTCGCCGGGGGGGATGGGAAAGATACTGGCCTGGAAGAGATCGTGCCCCACGTATTCCAGCAGGGCCGGGTCACGCCGGCGGCGGACGATGTCGTCGTAAATCTGGCGCGCCTTCTCGCGGGTGAGCACCTCTCCCTCGACACGCTTACCGTCCACCCACATGACGAACTCGGAGATGGCGGCCTCTTCCGGCAGCGGGAAGAGGTATGTCCCCTCCACGGTCCAATTCGAGTCGTTGACGAAGACCTGGTCAATGTGGGTGGTGGCCACCTGGTCTTCGATGTCCACCTTGACCCGGTGGTACTTGATGCTCAGGTAGGCCAGGTCAGGCCGGTCGGGGATGATGACACCGTCGGCGGCGGCAGGGGCTACGCTGGTCAGGCATAAGCCCAGGGCCGTAATGGTGATCAGCAGCAGTCGCATCTTCATGGGGAGTCCCTCCTTTGCGATGGAGATTGGAGATCAGGATGAGCTTCTGTATCAGTAGACGCCGGAAGCAGGGGAAAGGTTCCCAAGCTGGGGATCATACAAGGTAGCGGAGATGGCTGGCCAGGCGGTGGTGATCACCGAGCCGTTGGCTGGGATCGTATCGCCGATGAGGGGCGGCTGGTCGTCATAGGTGTACCTCCCCTTTGGGGACTGCAGGGTGAAGACGGTGCTCCAGGTGGATCAGTTGGTGACGTTGTCCTGGAGCTCCACTCAGTGGTAGTACGACACACCTTTAGTTTCCTTGCTTCCCATTCCATTATCGCATATAATTTAATCGTTGTGGACTCAGATTGGGTCAGCCTATCGGGACGGGCTTGCCTACTGAAACGATATGCACCTAAAAAGGATGATCCATATGACAAAGGCATTCAACGTCATTATCGAACGGGATTCCGAGGGCTACTATGTGCTTCGGGGAGGCTGCGCACTCCATCAAGCCAAAGCCTCGCTCGGCGCGTTGCCCCGTGAAGGTGAAGTCGGTGACCAAGGTGCCGGTGATCCAGCGCTCCTCGCCATAGGGCAGGTAGCGCGTCTCGGCTACTGGTGCGCCGGTAATGCCGGCTGTTAAGGAGGTCGACCCCAGATGGTCGGTGTGCAGGTAGTATACCACATCCCCTTGGCGCATAGCGATCCCGTCTCGCTGCGCTCGCGGGACGACCTGCTCGCTGACGACCATGGTAGTAATACTTGGTGACTGCACTCACTACCACCGATGCCCACTTTGTACTGCACGTCGTAGTCGCGCAGGCCGGACGGAGAGTCCGGCCTGCCCCGTGCCGGGCCGGTGCACCTGGGGTGCGGCACCCTGGCCCGCTGGTGCGAGCCACCTGTGCCTGCGACCCAGGTGCAGGCAGGACGGGCAGGTGGCCGAACCAGGAGACCCAGAAGCGCAGGGGCGCGACCTGTGGCACACGGATGGTCACGGTGGGAGTGCTGGTGTCCTCAATCACGCGGAAGGGCTGCGTGGTCTGGTTGCCGGCCCAGTCGGTGGCGGTGACGGCTGCGTTAGGGTAGTTGGCTTTTCCTGGTTCCTGTGTTAAGATTACTGGGCGTGGACCTCCAACCGTGAGCGCGGATGTAAGTGGGGTGGAAACGATGCTATCTGTCAAGGGTAAATTTCAAAACGGAACGGCTCGTCCCCTTGAACCGGTCGAGGGACGTGACGGGCAAACGGTCATCATTACGTTCCTGGAAGAATTCGGTGTCAGACCACAGGCGCCGGAAGAAGGCTTAGCCTGGAATGCCCTGATGAAGTTGGCCGAAGAGTGTGCAGTGGAAACAGGCATTAGCGATTTGGCGCATCAGCACGATCACTACCTGTACGGTAAGCCGAAGAAAGGGTGATGTGGTGCCGACCGTTTTCGTGGATACCGTTGCCTGGATTGCGTTGCTCAATCGCAGTGATGCGTTGCGTCCGCGCACGCTGGAAGTGATGGCCACATTGCGACAGCAGAAGGCACATCTGGTAACGACGGAATTGGTGCTCTTGGAAGTGGCCGATGCCCTCTCCGCGCCCCGCTTTCGCTCGCAGGTGGTCGCTTTTATTGACGGTTTGCGCCAATCGGGTGTCACGCAAATCATCCCCGGCGGTCAAGATTTGCTTGACGAAGGTTGGGATCTGTACGGGCGACGTCCCGATAAAGAATGGGGATTGACAGACTGCACAAGTTTTGTGGTTATGGAACAGCAACAGATTACCCAAGCGGTGACATCCGATCAACACTTTGAACAGGCGGGTTTCGTCAAGTTGCTGTAGCTCTCTCCCACTTGGATCAAGTGGAACAGTTGCAAGAACTGACGAGCTTCTCGTGGTCTATCGTCCAGGCCAGGGGAAACCCGTCAATTTTTTATTCTATCCGCTCCGCGATCTGCACCTCCCGGAAATCGACCAGTTCTGATGATCCGAAATCGCGCGATAACCACTTCAGGCGCAACGATGGTCAGGGTGAGGGGTCTTGAATCGTTGCTCGTCGAACGGGATGGGTTACCCTTTCGGGTGATGGTTTGTTAGAAAACCTAACTATACTTCACGCCGCTGTTTTTACGGGACTATACTGACATTCCCCGCCTTCCAAGACCAGTGTTTACGAAATATCTTACACCGGAAACCGCAACGCTTATCAAATCACTTCAATTTTGGCGAAAGTCCAGTTTATTATATGCAGCTATTTTCGTATTTTAGCGCTTCCTGAGCTGCGGACAGACTGTTATAGAGTTCCCCTATGAGCATTACTTCAACATCCTGAGCTGATGCCTTGCCGGAGTTTCTGATGCTGTCATTTACTATTCGGCAGATAAAGACCGTCATTGGCCATTCGCTGATTGGGTGCAAGGTTGTGCCCGCGTACCGCGTGGCCAACACTACCTCTTTAACCAGTCCTTCTCCTCGCCCAAAGGGTTGACCTTGAATAGGAGGTTCAATTCTGACACGAAGGTAGTCATCACGTTCTTCTTGAACGCTGAGCCTTTCCTCCACAAAGCAACTTCTTGGCGCAAGGGCGGGATAGGAGTCCACTGAAGCCAGGTAAAATGAGGGTTCCTGACTCATACACACCTCCATTAGTACTCTGGTAAGTTCGTCTCTCGCAGTAGACACAGCCCCAGCTACCGGTTCAAATTTTAATGTCGTTGTCATCGTCATCATCGTCATCATCACCTATAAGCATAACTATTCCTAGAAGACCAAACACTGCAATCAGTATAATTCTAATCTCAGATCCAATAGCATCGGTTTTGAATATGTTAGATATGAACAGAAGGGCAAGCAGAAAAAGCCAAAGTGATCGGAAGATCCTTCCATCAAGTGGTATCTTTTGTTTCATAGTAGTTGCTTGTCTAATACTGTCTGTGAATGGACGTTCAGTTCTTTACAGAAATTGATGCAGCCAGACAAGGACCCAGTATAAGATGCCATACCAGCCAAGGGCAAAAGATAACGAAATCAGTAAACATGCACCCTTACGCCTGCCGCCCCATAGGTTGGTCAGGACAGCCAGTAAAACGAACGCGGACAGTAAAATGCCAACAGATATGCTCACGAAGAGGGGCGCGAGCAGTGCAATTAAATACAATCCTAGTATTACAACCACTCTTGCTACCAGGTTTCGCTTGAGATATTCCCCCACTGAGTTTATTAGTATTGTGGAGTACAACAGGTAGATTTCAGGCATGGCCGGTTTTGCTACAAGAATTCTATTGAGTTGCCCCATCGCATTTCCAAAGCATGATTGAGCAATATACAGCCGTGCAAGATGAATTCGTGTATCCAAATTGCTTGGATTACGCTGGAGTAACTCTTCACATAGTTCAGTTGCCTTTCGGTAGTGCCCCAGTTCAGAGTACACTAATACCAGGTTGGTCAGAGTAATTGTGTCACCTGGCGCCAATAGTAATTCCTTTTCCGCCAACTCGTACTTGGCTTGTGAGAGGTAGATATACCCTAACAGGCCGTGTACCAACGGTAAGTCGGGTTTCAGTTTCAATGCCTTCTGACATTCGTCTAATGCTTCTTCCAGTCGACCGAGTCGTGCCAAAGCCCTGGCTCTTCCCTGGTGTGCGAGCGCTTGATCACCAATTCCCAAATCGACTGCTTTCCGGTATTGCTCAGCAGCGAGATCAAACCTC
>JAHELX010000348.1 GCA_024643945.1 Anaerolineales bacterium | reverse complement strand
TGGAGGGTATGTATTGGGGGCGCGGCCTGGTGTCACGCGAGATGATCACCGATCACCAGCGGGTCAGGACCGAGTTCGAAGATGCTGCCATTCTGATCAGCGACCTGGAGATAGAAGAGCCACAGCAACTCTTCCCGGCCCTGGCGTTGGCCATTCGGTCCGATATTCGCGCGTTGTTGATTGTGGCTGGCAAAATGTCTGACAAGGTGATTGGCTTTTTGCTGGCCAACAAAAAGCCCGAAAAATTTCAGGCAGTGACGGATTCGACGTGACTTCCGGGCAGATTGTGGACTTGGCGGAGGCGGGCATCTATGATGCAACGACGGTGCTGAAACTGGCGGTGTTTAGCGCCATTGCCAGCGCAGGACTGGCCTTGACGATTGATGTCCTGATCCACCGCCAGCAGCAGCCGGAACACGCGAGCATCCGACCGCCCAGCAAGAGAAAACGGCTATGAGCGATATGACAGACGAGAAGAACGTTCAAGACGTGGTTTACGCCCTGGCCGCCTCACCAAACTTTGAGGAAGATGGCATATGCTTCGCTGCCCGCGCCTCGGGGCTGCTGCGTTCAGAAGATGGGGGACATAGCTGGCAGAATGCCTATGCCTCGTTGGAACTCGAAGCGCCCTTAGCCACCGCCGCGGTGGTCATTTCCCCCAATTTTGAGACCGATCGCAGCGTGTTCGCTGGCGTAGCTGGGGGTATCTTGCGTTCGGTGGACGGTGGCCATACCTGGCACGTCGCGGTTTTGCCCTCACCGTCGCCTTTTGTCTCGGACCTGGTGGTGTCCCCGAACTTCGCCCGCGACGGCACCCTGCTGGCCGGCACGTTGGAAGACGGCATCTTTCGCTCGGGTAATCGAGGAGAACACTGGGCAGCCTGGAACTTCGGCCTGCTGGATTTAAATATTCTTTGCATGGCCATATCTCCTGACTATGCCAACGACGAGACAGTTTTCGTCGGCACGGAGAGCAGCATTTTCCGCAGCACCAACGGCGGCCGCGCCTGGCGCGAGGTCGATTTCTCCCCCGATTTCGCGCCGGTGCTCAGCCTGGCCATCTCCCCCAATTACGCAACGGACGGCGCCTTATTCGCTGGGACGGAGTCGCACGGCCTGTTTCACTCGCGCGACAGGGGGCGTACCTGGGAACGGTTGGGCAAAGGGGCAGTGGCTGACACGGTAAATGGCATCCTGCTCTCGCCAGAATTTCCTGCGAAATCGGATTTGTTAATGCTCCTGGCCAATGACCTGGTCGTCTCCCGGGATGGCGGTCACTCTGGGTTGAAGTGGAAGGCTGAATTGCCCCTAGAGCGCGGCCTGGCGTCGGTGGTAGCCCCCCAGGGTCTGGACCCCGATGCGCCGCTGCTAGTCGGACTGGCGAATGGCGAGGCATTACGAGTCTAACCTCAGCCACAGGGGCAAGCCACCTCGGCCTTCAGTCCGCCGCTGATCTCCCATGCGTATTCTGCTCAACACGTTAAGGAAGGGTAATGATGCAAGCGCTGCGTAAACTGGCTGACGGGGAAGGACACGTCGGTTTGAGCGAAGTACCGGTCCCAGAGATTGGACCCACCGATGTGCTGATGAAAGTTTATGCCGCCGGCGTGTGCGGCAGCGACCTCTTGATTCAGGATGATCGTCACTTTTATCGAGCCCCAGTCACCCTGGGCCACGAGTTTTCCGGGATAGCCTATAAAGTGGGCAAGAAGGTCACCCGCGTAAAGGAGGGTGACAAATTTGTGGCCGACATTGAGTGCGGTGATGGGGCCTGGCTGGGTGTAACCATTGATGGCGCCTACGCGCCCTATATGCGCGTGCCGGAACACGTAATCTATCGCGTTCCCGATCACGTCTCGCTGGCACACGCCTGTCTGGCCGAGCCCATCGTCGCCACGCACCACTTGATCCAAGAGCGGGCCCAGGTCAAAGTAGGCGACGACGTCGTGGTGGTCGGCCCAGGGCCGATGGGTATTATGGGGGTCCAATACGCCAAAGTATGTGGTGCACGTCGCGTCTTCCTGATCGGCCTCAAGGACGACGAGAAACGCCTGGAAATCGGCAGACAGGCGGGCGCCGATTACACGCTCTATTCGGAGGAGGGGCCGGAAGAAGTGGTCATGGATATCACCAATGGTAAGGGGGCTGAGTTCGTCCTGGAGTGCTCGGCCAGCCAGAAGGGTGTCCAACATGCCATCGACTGCGCACGCAAGGCCTACGAGGGCCCCGGCGGTAAGGGCGTAATCGTTTTCATCAGCCTATGGGGACGCGAGATCACTCTCAACCTGGACCAGGTCAGCTTGGGGCAGCTCGACATCCGCGGCAGTTGGAGCTGGAACGGGCGCGAGACTTGGGAGCACGCCATTGACCTGCTGGGTCGTGGCGTTTTCAACCTGGACCCTATGATCACTAATCACTATCAACTGGACGAGTGGGAAACCGCTTTCGCCAATCTGCGCGCCAAGCAGGACGTCAAGGCCTTCATCCATCCCAATGATCAGGGTTGGGCTGAGTAATTGGGTACTCATCGACAAGCCAGGTGCCTGGCACAGGACAGATATACAGCCGCTAACTCACCGACAAAATCGCAAAGCAGAGGATAAAAATGGTAGCTAAGCCGCTGAAATTCAGCTATTTCCAACTCACGTTTGGCCAGGAAGAGGCTTATCTTCGTCCCGAAAAGACCTACCAGCGCCTGAAGAGATTCGGCTATGACGCTATAGAAGTGTGTCCTCCCAAAGGACGATATGGACTGGGCGTGAAGATGGAGGATTATCTCGAAACCCACAAGCAGCTCAAGGCAGACTACGAGCTGGAAGTCTCGTGTGTTAACGAGTGCTGGGGCGAGATGTGGGACCCCTATTCTCCCAACTATAAGACTCTGACGGAGCCCAAGACCGCAGACCTGGCTGTTTCGGAAACCAAGTCTTCGACCGATTTTGCAGCAGAGTTGGGAGCGCCCTTTGTGACGGTGGCGGTCGCCATTCACGATGAGGTCACGCCGGCCAACGTTGTCAATTCCACGGCTATCGCGGTGGATGCCCTGCGACGCATGGCAGATTACGCTGAGAGCAAGAACGTGCGCCTGGTGTTTGAGGCGACCAATCACCTGGAGATGGGTAAATTCGTCAATACCACCCTCAACCACAAACGCATGATTGAGCTGACTGGACGAGACAACATCGGCATTCAACTAGACTGGTTCCACGTCAACATTGAGGAGCTCAATCCCTACGAAGCGGTGATGGATACGTACCCTCTGCTCTGGCATATGCATTTCCGCGATTCTAACTCGCTGACGCCGGGATACGGCAAGACAGACTTTAAGGCGGTTCTGCGGGCTATTAAGAAGATTGGCTACGCTGGCTACTGCACTCTCGAGAGCGCACCCATGGTTCCCGATGCGGACACGGCGACCAGGGACGGCATTGAATACCTGAAACTGCTGGAGCGCATCGTCGAATACCAACTCAGCCCTGAATTTCCCAACGGCTATGCGCTGCCAACGACCTGATAGATCAATACAAAGGAATTGGAGCTCAAAACGCGATGGAAGCCAACGAAATACTAGAACAGGCCAGGACCATGATTCGAGCCGAAGGAGAGGCCATCATCGGTGTGGCCGATCAACTGGATGAGTCTTTTGTCGAGGCCGTGCGCCTGGTCAGCCAATGCAACGGCCGCATTTTGATAACCGGGGCCGGCACGTCAGGCACCATTGCGCGCCGCATGGCGCATCTGCTCGCCACGTGTGGCATGCCGGCTTTCTTCATGCACCCGGCCGACGCCTTGCACGGTCCCTCGGCCGCCGTGTCACCCGGGGATGTGCTTATCGCCCTGTCCAAGGCAGGCAAGAGCGCAGAAATCAATCATTTCGCTAACGTCGCCCGCCAGCGCGGCGGCAAAGTTATCAGTATGACCTGGGAGCCGGGGTCGGAATTGGCTCAGCTCAGCGATATCGTGTTAGTTATTCGACCCGACAAGAAAGGCGAAGGGGAAGGCGTTCTTCCCTTTGGAAGCTCCCTGGCTAACGGAGCGGTGGGGGATGCCCTGACACTAGTGGCCAAGCGACTGCGCGGCTTCGACCTTGGCCAGTTAACCCAGACCCACCCGTCCGGGGCGACGGCGGAGTTGGTGCGCAGGGGAAACTAGTGGGTCAGACAGAACACAAGCCTTGTGCGCAGCCTTACAGAAAGCAACCTGGAGATTCTTGCTGCTGCAAGGTCCGTAAGGCGGAGAGCCAAGCGACCCGGCAATGGGCCAATACGCTAGAAAGGATATTGGCATAAACCGCTCAAGCAGTAGCCCAGTCGCCTTACTTCATGTCGAAAGGAGAGGACAGCATGGCGGACTATTTGTTGGGCCTTGACTACGGGACAGGCGGAGCCAAGACTTGTATCATTAATCCAGAAGGTGAAGTTCTCGGCTTTGCTTTCCAGGAATATCCATTCATTCACGAAAAGCCGGGCTGGTCGGAACACGATCCGATGGGCTATTGGCGAGCCGCTTGTGACCTCATCAAGTCGAGCCTGGCCCAAGCACGTATTAGCCCCTCTGAAATTCGAGGTATCGCCGTCTCCTCCGCGCTGCCTTCCATGGTGATGGTGGATAAGGATCACAACCCCATCCATCGCGCTTACAACCTGATGGATCGGCGTGCTATCAGGGAAGTGGAATGGCTCAAGAAAAACATCGGCGAAGAGAGAATCCAAAAGCTTACAGCCAACCGCATAGAAGATCATCCCACGATTGTGAACTTGTTGTGGGAGAAGAACAACCGCCCCGAGTCGTTCAAACAGATCTACAAGGCGCTGACGATTGACGGTTTCATCACGCTTAAGATGACCGGCAAGGCGGTGGTAAACTACGGTGGGGCGGCCTTCTATGGCGTCGCCTATGACATCATGAGAGAAAAGTTCGACCCAGATATGTTGGCCGAGCTTGGTATTGACCCGGGTATCCTGCCCGAACTCCACCGGGCTGTTGAGATTGCCGGAGAACTGACGTCGGAAGCAGCTGCCGAAATGGGCTTGGTGCCGGGCATCCCGGTCGCCGTCGGTCAGGTGGACTTCAACGCCAGTTGTATCTCCGCCGGTGTGGTCGCGGTAGGCGACATTATGAGCAACCTGGGCACCGTTGGTAATTTCGGCGTCGTTTTCAAAAATGCAGACTTCATGTTTTCTCCTGAAGGCCTTTCGATGATCAACCTGGCCTTCACGGTTGATTCGGCCAACACCTACATGACCATCCCCTCTACAACCACCGGCGGCCAATCCATCCGCTACCTGCGCGATAACTTCTCTCAAGCCGAGGTAGAGACAGAGCGGGTGCTGGGAGTCTCCTCCTACGACTTGCTCAACTTGCAGGCCGCCAAGGTGCCAATTGGAAGCGAGGGCCTCATCATCCTGCCCTTCTTGATGGGCGAGCGTACACCCATCTGGGACCCCTACGCGCGGGGCGTCATCTTTGGCCTGTCGCTGAACCACACCAAGGGACATGTGGTCAGGGCCATGATGGAAGCGGTAGCCTATGCCCTATACGACTCGTATCAGCTTATCAAGAAGTCCGGCCTCAAAATAAACTACCCTATCATTCTCAACGAAGGTGGGGCGGTAAGCAAACTCTGGCGACAGATCATCAGCGACGTATTCAACGCACCCATCGTGTTGGTTAAGCGCAGAACCGGCGCCCCCTTCGGCGACGCGATCCTGGCCGGTGTAGCCACTGGCCTTTTCCAGGACTTCTCGGTGGCCAAAGAATGGGCCGAATACGTCGAGCCCGTGGAGCCTAACGGGGAAAACCACCAACAGTACCTGGAGTACTTCCATCTTTACAAGCAGATATACGAGCATGTGAAAGGCGACTTTCGAGACCTGGCCCGGTTGCGAGATAAATAGGCCTGGAAGTCTCATTCTTCAGCTTGTGATCCAGCAGGGGCACGGCGCGCCGTGCCCCTGATAAATGTGACTCACAAAACCATCATCACGGAGATGATCTAATGACCACGCTCGGAAAAGCAGTGCGCCTGGCAAGATTGCGAAACCCCGCCTCGGGACGTATCCTGACCATAGCCCTGGACCATGCCGCCAGCTACGGAGTCCTGCGCGGGCTGGAAAACATCAAGGAGATCGTTGATCAAGTGGCCAGCGGCGAGCCGGACGCCATTATGCTGATGAAAGGCCCGGCTGCGCGATGCTTCGAGCCCTACGCCGGCCGGATCGCCCTAATCCTGAAATCTTCCAACATCTCCCCGTACCACCCGGAACACGACGTATGGGTGAACCGGGTAGAGGACGCCGTCCGCCTGGGGGCGGATGCTATTGCTATGGCTCTGACAGTGGGCAGCATCCAGCAACCGCAACTCCTGGCTAACCTGGCCACGTTAGTGCGCGAGGCCGAACAGGTTGGCATGCCAGTCATCGTGCACGCCTATCCCAATGGAGAACTGATCCCACCCGACCAATGGTATTCGACCGAACGGGTGATCTATGCGGCCCGCATGGCGATGGAGGTTGGCGTAGATATCGTTAAAACCTTCTACACCGGCTCGGCGGAAACTTTCGCTCAGGTGGTAGAGACGGCCGCACCGG
>JAHELX010000347.1 GCA_024643945.1 Anaerolineales bacterium | reverse complement strand
AAAGTGAATCTTGCCCCGTGCCGGGACGGTGCAGCGTCGAAATGTTAGCCCCGATAGGGGAGGAAGGGAGAGCCGAGCTTTTCATGCGGGGTGAAGGCCATGGAAGGTGCGAAGAGCCTGAAAATGCAACACTGAAGCCTGTCCTGGCGGAAGGCCAGGGAACTCCCCGGCGTAGGGAGAGCGGGATGTGGTGAAAGTAGGCGACGGAACAGGAGAGATCTCACGTGGTCGGATGCCCACAACTGCCGTAACTGCTGATACAAACTGATAGTCCTGCGGATAAGCTGAAGAAGTGTAGTTCAGCGGGATGCTACGTGAGAAGTCGGAGGGGTTCACAGTACTGATGAGGGTGAGGACAACATAACCTCATCGGAGGGAAGGGACCCTACTTCAGCCATGCCCACCGAGGCCGTAAGTGACGGTGCATGCCCGCAAAGGCGGGACAACTACACCCAAGGGAAAATCACGAGAAGGTCAACGGAGGCTATGCTTGTGAGCCAAGCGGTGACGAAGCTTAACGCTGGCCTGATGTGGCAGGTCATCTAATGCGTGAAGTACGGAAACCGCGTATGCCGCAGGAAGAAGGCTGTCGGAGAGCCGTGTGAGGGAAAACCGTGCGCACGGTTCGAGGTGGCAGGGGATGGAAACCAGGACTCTGTCCCAGGCGCCATCCCCTGACCCTACCACACGAATTGGAAAGCAGCGCGGTTATTGAAGGTTCTAAGCCAGACAAGTAGATTTTATTACAACCTGTCCTCGCCAACCTTTGCAATCGTGTGAAGCGGAGGCGTTGGGCGGCGAGGGCTAATCTTCTTGAATAACATAAGAATGGCAAACTACATCCTAAAAGAAACCACTAATAGGGGCTATGGAGTGTTCGCAGCTAAGGACATCCAGCAAGATGAACATCTCTTTCACGTGGATCTGAATAGTTTCAAGCTGTATTCTTTGGCCGAACTTGAACGCCTAGTTGATGAAAACCCAGCGATAAATGGAGATCACGCGAATTACGTCGGTCGCGGGAAATATGTTATCGAAGACACTCCAGCCTCGTATATGAATCACTCTTGCGATCCAAACTGTTACTTCAAGATGAAATCAATCGCAGTTTATGACGTTTATGCGCTCAGAGACTTAGTGGAAGGGGAAGAGTTGACCCACGACTATACGGCAAATTCTGTCGATCAGTTTGCGGGGCAAGGGTTCTGGGTTTTAGAATGCCAGTGTGGAAGCGAAAACTGCCGAGGCAGCGTAACCGGTGATTTTTTCGTGATGCCTGAAGAATGGCAAAGAAAGTATTATCCGTGTCTGCCGCCATCCATCAAGAGAAAGTACAAAGACCGGTTTCGATGGTTGAAGAAGTGAGGCGAATCCACCAAGGGAGATTGGGTGGTATCCAGGTTCTTGAAACGCCGCCCAACAGTCGCTGCACCCGCCCGGGCTGCGCCCGGGGTCCTGCGGGCGCGAAAAGCAGAGTTGATATCGTTCAAAACATTCAGCAAGGGCTAACACGCCCGGCGGGTGAGCTTCACCGTTGGGCGGGATGCCCCGAATCCATCTTGGGCTTCAGTCGCGTCTGATGCAGTCAGGAGGGCGAGATGAACGGCTTCTCGTGGGCCTATCTTGGTGTACTCGCGAATCTGGTCGCACCGGTCATCACGGTGGTGGCAAGCGTCGCCCATGCGAGGAGTGCTACTTCTGGCGACTGGACGAATGGATGGCCAGCTACGAAACCAAACAGCGTGTCGGAACGTGCCGCCGTCGCGCTCCGACCGGCGGGTACTCGTCGCAGACCCGCGACATCGACTGGTGCAGCGAGTTGGCGTGGAAGGATGGACAGCGGTTCGCCGCGTGGACCGATCTACAGGCGCCGGTTGGGGAAGGGGGGAAGCTATGAGCAGTCTCTATGATGACCTGTCCGAGAAGTTGAAGAAGGATCCAAGACTCACTAAGAGGGGTGGCGCGAGATACGACCTCAGCCTCCTCCTGTTCAACGCAAGAGATTCCCTGCACGAGCTATGGGAAGCGGCTGACCGATACATCCGATCCCGCGACACCGAGGCTTTCGGCGACCTGCATGATGCCGTCGAGAAGCTACGCCCGCTGTTCGGGGAGAGGAACTAGCCGTGAGCCAGCGCATGAGTGACGAGCGGCTGAAGCAGCTAGACGCAGCATGGTCGGATGAAGTTCGCGCGCGTACGCTCGGTGCCGTCGGTCACACTCTCGATCGGCGCAGCGGGGGACTTGCTCGGAGTCCTTGGGTCGTACGCGTTCGAAGTCTTGCTCATGTGCGGTCCCTGCTCATCAGGGATCAGTCCGTCGAGTGCCGCTCTCACCGCGTCCGCCGTGTCATGGTGGACACACTTGGCGTTCGGTCTGCTGTTCTCTGTGTCCTTGCTGCTCGTCCTGCGCGATGCGCTGCAGCATCGAAGCGCGATACCGGCCTCCGCTCCGCCAAGCCAACCTGACTCAGAAGTCGGCGGGGCACCGGCCTAACCAGCGCATCAACCTGACGCGACGAAGGTCAGCGGTAGACTGAAGCGGAAGCGGCGCGCAGGTTATGCGCCACATCGTTAGGCCCTCGTGCTGAAACGGAAGAAGTAGTCAACAACTTTTGAAGCACACATCGAAGAAGATAACATGAGGCTATCGCCTTGTCGTCACGGCGGAGCATCTCCGAAAGAAGGGCCAAGGTCAGCGCCAGGTTTGATCATTGCTAGGGGATGGACGCGCGCCCTGCACAGAACGCAGAGCGCGCTTGTTCGATGGCTATGTTCTTTTCCAAGTGACCGCCCTTCCGGCGCGGCGATTCGCAAGATACCTGGCAGACGAAAGTTGAATCCGCGCCGCGCCGGAAAGGCTGCGCGCCTGGCACACGTAAGGTAGTGCCGTCTCAGTTCGTCAGCACGAGACCGAAGAACAAGAACAACATCAAGACCCACGTCCTTATCACAGGGTCAACGACCTTTGCGCCGAATGAGGATGAAGGCCATTTGCCCACCGAGGAAAAAGGAATACGATAGAGTCAAGAGCGTCTGGTTCTTCGGGGGTATCGGGCCTAAGTTATGGTTGGCGGGACGGTCGCCCGCCCCGCCGCCACTTCCGAACCACGCGTGAGAGCTTTCCCCTCCCGGGGCTCTTCGCGATACGGGCCTTTGTCACAAAAAGATAGTCCTGCGGATAGGTACCTTGAGCCGTGAACGATTCCATAATGTCAGGGGCGGCAACCTGGATTGTGGCGGTGTGAAGACTCACAGCGTCGGTGGCTTCGTCTTGCCTGATTTCAGAAAAAGGCTGCTCCGGTGCACTCGATCACCCCCATGCCCCTCCAGCGCCCTCTGGCTGAGCTGGAATGCGGCGGAGACTGGTGCCCCATCAAAGTGAATCTGATAAGTTAGATTCGGTCTCATGGGCGTGATCTGTTCATATCATAATCCCTGTGATGGGGTACTGGCAAATATCGGCCGCTTCTGCTAAAATTGTCTCACATTTCTCGCTTGAGACGAACGGCTACCGGCTGGTTTGCCTGCTTTCCCAGAGGGGAGGGTCACCTGAATTCCAAATACAACGCTCGTCTCCCAGCAACGGCTTAGTTCAACGCAGGATTTGTGTGGCGGCTCCCCGTCTTCTCATCCGCAGTCCCTTTGCATATCCCCAGAGGGGAGGTACACCTGTTATCTGTCTTTAACTCAGGTCTCTACGCCTCCGCCACGCCACATTAATCCTTAAATCGTTAGGCGCAGACATCCAAGGGAGAGGAAGAAATGGCAGTTACTCAAGAACACATAGAATATGCATTGTCAGACGATATTTGGAGCTTTGGTAACCAGATACTCTATGAACTCTGCAGTAAACACCCTGAGCATAACGACCCAAAGGTGATAACTGCCAAGATTTGGCTCATTGGTCGCTCATACGCAGCTGCAATAGAGCGACGGAGAAATGTGGAAGAACAGGTAAACGGTTTTTACGAGGATCAAGTTGTACCTGCGTTAGCCTCATCTGGAATTGATGCTAAAATCAACAACCTTCGAAAGTTCAACCAAATCGAAGACCAAAGCCTTGTAGCCATACTGGAAACGCACAAACACCTGGTTGATGTGTTTTATGGCATCACTGATCAGAACAAGCGCTCGTTGGCTTCAAAATATCTGCACTTTCACTTGCCCAACTTGTTTTATCTGTATGACTCGTGGGCGCACAAATGTCTCAGAGTGTTGAAGCCGAGGTATCGTGCGAGTAGAGACATTGCCGGTGACTTTGATGAGGTGTATTCGAAGTTCGCTTTGAAGCTGTTGGATCTTCAAGAGGAGATAGAGCGTCTTTATGGCTATAAGTTAACTCCGCGCCGGATTGATCGGATTCTACTAAAGGCATCGGAAGAGACTATAGCACCATAAACTACTGCGCCTAACCAATCGCGAGGTTGTGTGAAAAGTAAGGCCGGTTCTCTTCCGGGTTGGGTCCCTTTTCGTTTGACAAAAACAGGGGCGTAACTGCAAATAGATAGCTAGGGCAGGTTCGCCTAAGTTATGGTCGGCGGGGCGGTCGCTCACCTCGCCGCCACTCCCGAATCGTGCGTGCGGTATAGAGGACATCCTCATGACGCAAGCAGCAGCCAAGACGGGGGTGGGTCCGACGGTGACGGTCGCCGTCGAGCAACACTTCCCCGAGGATCAGCGAATCATCGAAGACAGCCTTGCGTATTCGATTCTGCCGTTCTCCATGCGCACTGTTGTGCATTTGACGCGCCCTGCTTTCGTCAGGGACTGGATGGTTCGAGCGGCCGAGAAGAGCGCTCCTGGCATTTGGGGCGGTCTGATGTGCCGGAAGCGATACATCGACGAGCAACTAATCGAGTCGGTCGCCCAGATTGACGCGGTGGTGGACCTGGGTGCGGGCTTTGACACGCGGGCATACCGGCTACCCGCTCTAGCCGACATGCTGGTGTGGGAGGTCGATCAGCCGGAAAACATCGGGCCCAAGCAAGCCCGGTTGCGGAAGCTGTTCGGAGAGGTTCCAACTCACGTCAAGCTCGTGCCAATCGACTTCGACCGCGAGGGGTTGGACGCCGTGTTGGCAACGTACGGCTACTCGGCCGAAATGCCGACGTTCTTCATATTGGAGGCCGTGACGCAGTACCTGACCGAGGCCGGCATCCGCTCGACCTTCGAGTTGCTCGGCGGGGCAGCGCCGGGCAGCCGCCTGGCGTTCACCTACGTCCTCAAGGGCTTCATCGATGGTCAGGTCATGTACGGACAGGAGGACCTCTACAAGCAGTATGTTGTGAGGGACAAGAGCTGGCTATTCGGCATGGATCCCGAAGGGGTAGTGAACTTCCTCGAGCCATATGGCTGGCGCGTAATCGAGCATCTCGGCTATGAGGAGCTGGCTGAGCGATACGTAAAGCCGACTGGTCGGGAGCTTGCCTCTACGCCGATCGAGCGGATGGTCTATGCGGTGAAGCTGTAGGCGACTTTGTACGCTCACCTAACCAACCGCCTAACAACCGCTTGCACACCGACTCGGCGCTCCGCGCCTTGCGGACGGGCGTTTAGGGTTCGCGTGGTTTCCGTCTCCAGGTTGGTTTCAGTCCGACCGCCGCGCCGAGCGGGTGAAGCGGAACGTTAGGCGGACGATCAATACTTAGCAGAAGAGAAACATCATGGGCATCATGAGCAAACTGCTGAATCAATGGCGGAAACCGACAGGTTGGCTCGGCAGATTATTAGCGTGGGTATTGAACATTTCTCATTCCAAAGTGAACGACTGGGGATTGAAGCATATCTCGATAGAGAAGCACTATACGATTCTTGATGTGGGCTGCGGTGGAGGGATGACCGTTCACAAGCTAGCCAGAATCGCAACGGAGGGCAAGGTCTACGGCATCGATTTCTCTGAGGAGAGTGTCACCGTATCCCGTAGAACAAACAAGCAGTTGATAAAGATGGGCCGCGTCGAAATCCAACACGGTTCTGTGTCTTGTTTGCCGTTCTCCGACAACATGTTTGATCTCGTCACCGCTGTGGATTCACACTACTACTGGCCTGACTTGGTCGCTGATATGCAAGAGGTTTTACGCGTACTGAAACCTGGCGGAAGGCTAGTGATCATAGGAGAAACATACAAAGGGGGGAAATATGATGAACGGGATCGAAAGTTTGTGGAATTGGTGAATCTGGCATACCACAGTGTCAATGAACTTGGCGAACTCATCTTGAGGGCTGGTTATTCAGATGTACAAATGTTTGAGGAGTATGATAGGGGTTGGATCTGTGGCATAGGCAGAAAACCAGCGTAATTATTTTGACGGATAAGAAAAAACTGGCGAGCAGGCGAACGCGGCATTGAGTGGGTCCGCCCAAGCAGCGGTTGCAGCCGACCGCCTTCGGCGCGGGTATGCGCGGCGAGTCTTGCCATCAATCGCTCTGGTTATTGGGGCAAGTCTTGCCAGAGTCGGCGGCGGCTGAGCCGCGTGTCGGTCGTTGGGCGGCTCAAGTCGCCACAGGAAACAAGGGAGGTGAGATGTGAGCATACTGCACAGAACCGAAGTGTCAGGGATACCAAGAGGCTTCAAGGAGCTTCGTTTCACAACTGGTGAAG
>JAHELX010000346.1 GCA_024643945.1 Anaerolineales bacterium | reverse complement strand
CTGAGAGACGACAAGTACTATGTACTCATCCAGAGTTGCCTCTTGGTCGCGCCACTGAACGTAGTGCGGATCTGAAATACTGGGGCGGGGCGGCGCTGGCTTGCGCGCCTCAGAATCGACTGGATATCCCACCGATATACCGGCAATGACCCACCAGTCGTCAGGCAGGCCGATGATTGAACGTGGCTGGGGATAGTAGTTGATCAACTCCGTTGTCTTCAGAATGCACGTGCCAAGACCACAGGCTCTGGCCATCAGAGTGACGTTTTCTATGGCAACAGAAACATCGATTTCATACGCAGGGGAAGCTTCTTTCCTGGCACACATAAGCAACAGCGTAGGAGCTCCCCACCAAAGGTCCTGCGGCATCTTCATCGCGCCTTTGAATTGTGCCAGCACCGACTTGAAGTTAAAGAGAGGCACGATCCCCATTGGGAAGAGTACCGGGACACGTCGGCGTAGAAACCGACGCCCTTTCTTGAGGAAATCGACAGAGCACTCCTTCATAGAATCGCTGAGGGCTGCCAGAAGTTGCTGGTCTCTGATCACCATGACCCGCAGGGCGTGACATCCGATAGTGAATGGTGCAGCGAAAGCCGCTTCGACCAAATCATTGATGCTCTCCGCAGGAACTTGTTGCTGCTTGTACTTGCGGATGCTACGCCGGGTGCGAATCGTCTCTTGTACAACCCGTTGCGCTATACCTGTCTCAACCTGAATCATGCGTATCCCCTCCCTTCTTGTGCATAGAGTCCTTGCCGCCAAGAATGGCTTTGACAAGCGACTTACATCCTCACAGTCTTGTGATAGCCCCTATTTACTTCAAAGTCATTATGCGCGGAATGGGATCCGCGCCTACAGGCCATTAGGCACGGGGAAGCATAGCGGAATGGAACCCGCACCTACAGACCTATTTCTGGAACCGCCCACACCTGGGGAGTAAAGGAGTTATACCCCGCGTGGGGTATTATATTAAAGTGCGGTGCCCCGGGCTCAACCGTCGCAAAAAGCCGAACCGGGGTAAATACTGCTCCGACAGCCGAAGCCTCAGCCCATGCTGCCAACTATCAGGGAGGAGCGAGGAGCCCTGGCCAATTGAGGTGGAATAGCAGGCCACTTCCAACAGGGCGAAACATGGTAGCTGGAGGAATTAGTACTCTGTCAAGGGTGATTTGAAGGGTAAGAACAAGCGCTATGGGAGCCAAGATCACCCATCACTTCCCCACCCACGGTCCCGAGCGAAGCCCCCCCACGGGGCTGCACAGGGGAAAGGGGACCTATGGGTTAGCTTTGACAGAGCATTAGCAGCACGTCAGATGCTTATGATTTTATCAAAGATCGTTCTGGGGAAATAGAACCCTTCAAACAGGGATGTAAATAGTCCAAGCTCCAGTGAACCTGGATGCTTTCCGTGGTTTCGATGGTCGTAGTATGCAGCGACAAAGGCGTAGTAGGAGCCGAGGCATGGGAGAAGAAGTAGTTTTAGAAGTAGAAGAGCGTCAATCGTCGCTAGGAATATGGTACTAATTTATCATAGTTTTCCCCCCATGTCAACCATTTTTTCGTCTAGGATTTTGAAGGCATTGTCAGGGCTTGATTCTTTATGTTATAATGAGGTCGGGGGTTTCGAATGGGCCCCAGCCTTAGTTTTTATGTGTCGGCGTTGGGGGATATTATGCCAAATTCGCCCGTTTCCACACCACCTCGGGCTCAGTCCCACAGTGGTTACTATTCGACTTGGTTTGTATTGATAACGGCCCTGTTTATCACTTGTCTGATCACAGCTAACATCATCGCAGTCAAGCTGATCGGCCTGGGGCGCCTGGTATTGCCAGCAGCCGTGATTATCTTTCCCATCAGCTACATCGTCGGTGATGTGCTGACCGAGGTCTACGGTTATCAGCGGGCGCGTAGGGTCATTTGGCTGGGTTTTCTTTGCAATCTGATTGCGGTGGTTGCTATCTGGATTGGAGGGCTGCTGCCAGCCGCGTCGTTCTGGGACGGGCAGGGGGCCTACGCGCGTATCCTGGGCTACACGCCGAGGCTGCTGGTCGCCTCGTTTCTGGCCTACCTGGTGGGCGAATTCGCCAACTCCTTCGTGCTGGCTAAGATGAAAATTGCCACCAACGGCCGCTGGCTGTGGACGCGTACCATCGGCTCGACGCTGGTAGGGCAAGGGCTGGACTCGTTGGTGTTCATCACCCTGGCCTTTGTGGGGACGATCCCGCTGGCGGGGCTGGCTTCGGCCATTGTAACCCAATGGCTGGCGAAATCGGCCTACGAGGCGGCAGTGACGCCCCTGACGTATGCCGTGGTGAACTTCCTCAAGCGGCAGGAGGGGGTAGACATATATGACTACGAAACGCGGTTTAATCCGTTGTCGATTGGGGAGTAGATGGGTTTTGCCCATTCTGTTTCAGTATGTTATCATCATCTCAAACAGGTCATTTTGACCAACTTGAGCGAGGTGAAATGTGAATAGCGTCAGTGTGGGTGAGGCCAAAAGCCGGTTTTCTGAGTTGATCTCACGGGCGGCGGCTGGGGAACGTTTTCTGATCCGGCGACGGGAACGGCCGGTGGCGGTATTGATCAGTGTGACTGAGCTGGAGCGCCTGGAGCGGAGGTCCCGAGCAGCCTATCGGTTAGCCCTGTCCCTCGGCCAGAGCGCGGAACTCATGAAGCAGATTGAGGGAGAGGAGATTCACCCGGCGATGGCTGCCTTCGGCCTCTGGCGGGATGAGCCGGAACTGGCCACGTTGGAAGGCGAGATCTACGACAACCGTCAACGCCAGGGCTCCCGCGCCGGAGTATCGTTGTGAAGATCCTGGACAGCGACCACTGTGTGGCACTGCTGCGTGGACACCTGGACCTGCGAGGGCGAGTGTCCCCAACTGAGGAATTGGCGGTGACGGCAGTCAGTGTGGGAGAACTGGCGCACGGAGTTCACAAGTCTTCGCGAGCGGCCGAGAATCTGGCCCGGCTGGATGTACTGCTCGCGGCTGTGACCATTATTCCCTACAATGAGGGTGCCGCCCGGCAGTTTGGCCACCTGAAAGCTGAATTGGAGCGGGCCGGGACAGGATTAAGCGACTTAGATCTGCAAATCGCCAGTATTGGCTTACAGTATGCTGTCCCGCTGGTCACTCATAACCGGCAACACTTCGAGCGGGTGCCCGACCTGGCGGTTGAGGATTGGCTGGAGTAAGAGAAAGTGCTGGAAGAGAGCGAACGTCATCGACAATCTGGCCCTTCTCCTCTATATGAAACCATCTCCCGGCGTAGATTTCTCCAGGCTATGAGCAGCTTTGCGGCGGGACTGCTGGCTGCGGCCTGCCTACCCAAAAATCCTACGGAAACGCCAGCGCCTCCCTTCACTGCCACGCCGACCTCGACGCCGAGCGCCACGTCTACTTCTGCACCGACGGCCACCCCAAGCGTCGCCCCGACTTCGACGCCGACTGCCACACCTACCTCTGCACCAACGGCCACCCCGACCGCCAGCTCGACTGCCGCCCCTACTGCGACGTCAACCATCGCGCCGACCCCTACGCCACCTCCCCCCTCCCTCTCCCAGGTAGCCATCACCCAGGCTACCAGTTACGACCGGCGTCTTGTACGCCAGCAGGTTCAAACTTTGCTGGATGGGTTGGGGGGAGTGGATGATGTGATCCGGTCCGGGGATCGAGTCGCCATCAAGGTCAATCTGACCGGTGGGACCGGCGTCCCGCCGCTGCCGGGAGTACCGGCCATTGAGAGTTACATCACCCATCCGGAGGTAGTTCGTGCCCTGGGCGAGTTATTGCGCGACGCGGGCGCCGGCCAGCTCTACATCGTCGAGGCCGTTTATGACGGGGGCTCATACCCGTTGTGGGGTTACGAAGAGGTGGCCGGGGCGCTGGACGCCAGCCTGATTGATTTGAATGCCCCGCATCCCTACACCGATTTCGTCTCGACACCGGTGGGGAAAGACTGGTTCATCTACCAGGAATACACGCTTAACCCCATTCTACAAGAGATCGACGCCTTTGTCTCTGTGGCCAAGATGAAGTGCCATTGGAGTTGCGGCGTCACCCTCTCCATGAAAAACCTGATCGGCCTGGTGCCGGCCAGTCACTACCGCTGCAGTCCCGATCATTTTCATCGCTCTGACTTCCACGGGTGTGATGGTGAATTCAAGACCCGGCTGCCGGGGGTGATCGTAGACCTCAGCCGGGTACGCCCCATACAGTTGGTGTTGATCGATGGCATCAAGACGACAGAAGCCGGCGAAGGGCCCTGGATCGAAACCATCGGTCCGGTAGCGCCGGGCGTGCTGATCGCCGGCAAGAATCCGGTGGCGGCCGATGCGGTAGCCGCGGCCGTCATGGGGTTTGATCCAACCATCGCCTATCCCTCGGCGCCTTTCCTGCGCAGCGACAATCACCTGAGCCTGGCCAATGAAATGGGATTAGGCCCCCATCGCCTGGAGAAAATCGAGGTCGTGGGCGCTTCGATTGAGGACGTGCGCTATGAGTTCAAGCCGGCTTGAGGGGGAGATAATAGGGACGTAGCAGGTGATGCGAGGCACCAAAGGAGAGCCCATAATGGATCCGCAAATCGAAGACCGACTGGAGGAAGTGAAAAAGCGCATTGTCAGGGCGTTCAATCCTGATCGTATCATCCTCTTTGGCTCTCATGCCCATGGACAACCTACTGCCGACAGTGATGTGGACTTGCTCATCGTAATGGAAAGTGATGAGCGACCGGCGATGAGGGCCATGCGAGTCTCACGGCTACTGCGCCCGCGTCCATTTCCAATGGATATCCTGGTACGCACGCCAGAGGAGATCCAGCATCGCCTGAAGATTGGTGACTATTTCATCCGCGAAATACTTGAGCGAGGTAAGGTGCTGTATGATCGAGGAGTATCTGAAGGAATGGATACGCAAAGCTGAATCTGCATATCCTGCGTCGTATCCCTGTACTATCCCTCAACCACCACCGCTGTTGGCCTGGGACATGGCCAATGCCGATAGAAATGCCAACATCTGAGCCTGTAGGGTTGCCAGCACGTCAGGCAGCGCCTGGCTCAGTTCCTGCACCCGCTTCCATTCCAGGTCGTAGCCATAAGTATGACGGAAGAGATGGCGAAAACGCAGATATTCCGATAATTCCACTTCGAGAGCATGGTCTATAACCGCCGGCCGGCGCGAGCCGAAGGGCCGGCTCATCCGCTGCAACAACAGCGTGTGCCAGTTGGTCCCTGCCGGCAGATCTTCATCCAGGCGCACAGCAATACGCTCAAAAATGCGCTCCACCCCGTTGTAGAAATCGTGCAGGTACTTTCCTCCGCCTTGCACCTGTATCTCATCTGGTTCAGCAGGCGCGCGCTGCAAGAAACCGGTCAGCCGTTCCACCACCCGCTCCAGGTGACGGATCTCGTTCTCGATCTCAAATTTCAGGGCTTCCACCGGGTCTGTCGGCATTTCTACCTCCCCCTCGATGCGGGCGCGCAGCTCTGGCCAGGCCGACTCCAGCGGGACCAGGTCGATTGCCAGACCAGGAGGCAATAGTTCGTAGCAGGCGTTGAGGGCACGCAGATGATCCTCGGGACGCAGTCCCTCCACCGCCACATCCAGGTCAGAGTGGCTGTGCCAGGGAGCATCCCCTGCGGCCGAGCCGAACAGGATCACGCGACGGACACCAAAGCGCTCGCGCAACAGCGCTGCGCAGCGGCTGGCCAGATCACGCGCTTCATCTCTCGACACAGTGACGGCTTTCATCGTGGTCTTCCTCTCCAGGACCAGTATAGCACAACTGTCCATAGCCAGCAATCACGCATTTTGATTCCCTCTCCTCCACTGGACATGCCAGCCTGGATTTTCACAGAAGACACGAGATGGCATAACAAAAAGTGGTCAGCAATCAAGCTTGGCCTGATCGCTGACCACTCTTTGTCTTACCGAGCGGGAGATATCCGGGCTCCAGGTTCGGCTCCCTTTTGCGGATGTAGCCTCGCGCTGTCTTTACAGTCCCCGCTCCTTATCTCTGTCGGGTTATTCCCCCTTTACAGAGCATCTATGTATCAAGATTACTGGCCATGGATGACGCCAGGTTCGCCAATGCCAACATTGAGTTTGGGCGCCTCTTTCGCGCGCTCGGTCAACCCCAGCGGCAGAACCTGGTGCCCGAAGGTCGAGTTAAGCATCAGCCCGCTGGCTGTGTACCAGGCCAGAATAGCCGAGATGATGAACACCCAGCCGGCGATGGCCGTCAAAGCCGGGCTGCCAATGAGTTGGGCGATTGCCATGATAGTAGATCCAGCGGCCAGGAAGCCCAGCACACTGGTCAGCGAGCGGGCCACGGCTATCGCAGCCCACGTCCCCACCCAGGTGATCGCGGCCAGGGCGATGAACCAGAAGCCGAGCTCGACGAAGGCGCCGGTCGGCGGTGTAAGCGTTCCGGTAGCGAAGAGGAAGTACAGCAGACCGTAGCTCATCCAGAACGAACCCCACATACCGTGCATAGCGGTGGCTAGCGCGTCCCGCGCCCTATATGACCACATACCAGCCAGGAATTGAGCGAGGCCACCGAAGAAGGCGGCAAAGGGGAAGAGATATAAGGGAGCCCCCGCAGGCCCAAACC
>JAHELX010000345.1 GCA_024643945.1 Anaerolineales bacterium | reverse complement strand
TCCGGGGCCAGTCGCCTGGACGAGCGCAAGCTGGCCGCCCTGCGCGGTGTGGGGCGCAAGAAGATCAAGCGCGCCGACGCCGATACCACCAAGGCCATTACCGGCTTCAGCATCGGCGGCATACCCCCCTTTGGACACACGTCCAGGCTGCCGGTTTACGTAGACAAAGACCTGACCCGCTTCGAGGTGGTGTGGGCCGCCGCCGGCACTCCCTTCGCCGTCTTCGCCATCACGCCGGACGAGCTGGTGCGGGCCAGCGGGGGGGTGGTGGCGGATCTGGCAGTGGATGTTAACCCAATCCAGGCAACGTAGGTCTCTTATGATCCGTCTAAAGGGTGGGGGATTAGGCCGGAGGTGTCCGTCTAGCAGTTAGGCCACAGATAAAGGAGTAGCCGACCATGGGAGCTTGGGGTGCCGATACGTTTGACAACGATACCGCCTGCGATTGGTCGTACGGGTTAAACGAAGTGGATGACCTTAGCCTTGTTCGCGAAACGCTTGCCCGCGTACTGGCCGTCGGCGAAGAGTACCTTGATTCAGACGATGCGTGCGAAGGCCTGGCCGCTTGCGAAGTCGTCGCACGTCTCAAGGGCAATTGGGGCGTTCGCAACCCGTACACTGAAACCATCGACAAATGGGTCGAGACACATGGCATCACACCGCCAGGCGACTTTGTTCGAAGCGCTGTTGCTGTCATTGACCGTGTTCTCACCGCTCCTTCTGAATTGCTCGAGTTATGGGAAGAAGGAGATCCCACTGAATGGCGCAATGCCGTCGAGAATTTGCGGTCGCGCGTTGTGGCATAACAAGCTGATAAACCCGATCGGAATGGGCGGCGGAAACCAATTGTCAATTATTAGAGCGGCTTGCCCGCCGCCCATTCCGGCGGGTTATCCTTGGCCTTAGGCCGCCATTCTGTACACCGAGAGCTCAAATGTAGCTGTGAGGTAAAAGATGAAGGATGACATACTTAATTGGGTACAGGGGGTGCTGACAGCAACCCCCTCGCGATGGCTCACGCTTACAGAAACTCTTCCCGTAAACCTGCTGTCCCGACCGCCCGCACCCAGGGAGTGGTCTGCCCTGGAATGCTTGCAGCACCTGGTGGACGCCGAACGTTGGGTTTTTCCCGTCCGCCTCCAGGCCCTCCTCGCCGGCCAGGATTTCCCGGCGTTCGATCCAGATACTCAAGGAACCAGGCCCAATGCTTCGCCGGCGCCTGGTGAGCTGGCGGCCGAATTCTCAGGTTTACGTACGACGAGTTTAGCGATGCTGACTCGGATTACGCCGGCTGATTTGGGGCGGCGGGCTCGCCACGCCGAGCTAGGGCCGGTCACCTTAGGAGAGCTGATCCACGAGTGGGCTGCCCACGACCTGATGCATACGGTTCAGGCAGAACGTGCCCTGATGCAGCCCTTTATCCAGGGGTGTGGTCCCTGGCAACCCTATTTCGCTGACCATGCCGTGCACAGCGGACAGTAATCGGAAGCCGGCTAGAAAAGCATGGCGGCTTGAGCTGAGATGATCGAAGTTGATAACTTAACCTTTGGCTGGCAGTTCTATTGCAACGTTTCAACAAGGTGATGAACCTGTAAGGACACCTTTTAGGTACAAAGAGGTAAGGAGCCCGTATGTACGCAACCATCACCCTCCTCCCCGGCGACGGCATCGGCCCCGAAGTGGTGGCCGAAGGCCGGAAAATTCTGGAAGCCGTAGCCGCTCAATTCGGCCACACCTTCACCTTTACTGAGGCGCTGATTGGCGGGATCGCCATTGACGAGACAGGGGATCCCCTGCCCGATGAATCGTTGGCCGCCTGCCACGCCAGCGACGCGGTGCTGTTGGGGGCCGTCGGCGGCCCGAAGTGGAGCGACCCGCGCGCTCCAGTCCGACCGGAGCAGGGACTCTTGAGGCTGCGAAAAGAGCTGAAGCTGTTCGCCAACCTGCGGCCGGTGAAAGTCGCCCCGGCGCTGGCCAGCGCCAGCCCGCTCAAACCCGAGGTAGTGGCCGGGGTAGACCTGGTCATCGTGCGCGAACTGACCGGTGGGCTCTATTTCGGCCGGCCGCAAGGCCGCTGCGACGACGAGGGTGGCCGCGCCGCCGTGGACACCCTGCGCTACACTGAAGCCGAAATCGAGCGGCTCGTGCGCGTGGCTTTTGAGTTGGCACGCGCACGGCGCAAAAAGCTCACCTCTGTGGACAAGGCCAACGTGCTGGCCTCCTCCCGGCTATGGCGCGAGGTGGCCCACGAGGTCGCCCGCGACTACCCTGACGTGGCCTGCGAAGACCGGCTGGTAGATGCCTGTGCCATGCACCTGATCCGTCATCCGGCCGACTTTGATGTGATCGCCACCGAGAATATGTTTGGCGACATCCTGTCCGACGAGGCGTCTATGCTGGCCGGTTCGCTGGGGATGCTGCCTTCGGCCTCATTGGGAAGCGACCCACCAGGTCTATACGAGCCGATTCACGGCTCCGCACCCGACATCGCCGGTAAAGGAATCGCCAACCCGCTGGCGACCATCCTCAGCGTGGCTATGTTGCTGCGCTCCAGCCTGGGACTGCCCGACGAAGCGGCTGCTGTCGAAGGGGCGGTAGAGACGGTACTGGCGGCCGGCCACCGCACCGCCGACCTGGCTGGTCCTGACCAGCCGACGCTGAGCACCCAGGCCATGGGCGCCCTGGTTGTGGCTGCACTGGCGTAAGCTCTCACAAAAAACTGGGGGCTGCGATCGCGCAGCCCCCAACAACAAATAATGAGGTCGTGCCGCAAGATGATCCTACCAAAAAATGCGGCTAACGACTGGGATAACGAGGATAACTCAAGCTAACTTACAGGAATTTCAGAGCCAGCGTGGCCAGACCAACGATCCCTGCCGCCATAGCTATGTAGGCACTGATGCAAAAGACGACACACAAGCCAAAGATGGCGCGTTTCACGGGCGTTGGCCAGGCATACATAGGCGGCAGCGACAGGGCTACCGCTCGAGCCACCGGTACACTGACGAACGTCGGGCGTTGCATAGTTCCCCCCTCCTCCGGCGCTCGCCTAAGAAGCCGGCGCCGGTTACTGAAAGACTGACTGTAAACCAGGCATAAGATGATAAAGAAGTAGTGAAACGTCCATACTAGAGCCATCTCTATCATACCAGAAAACCGTCAGATTGTGTGTAAATTTATCGTAAAAGTTTGGAGGTACTATGCGCAGTGATATGATCAAGAAGGGCTTTGAGCGCGCGCCCCACCGCAGCCTGCTCAAAGCCACAGGGGTTACCGACGAGGATATGGGCAAGCCCTTTATCGCCATTGCCAACAGTTACGTAGACATCATCCCCGGCCACGTTCACCTGAACCAGTTTGGCGAGGTCGTGCGCCAGGCGGTGCGCGAGGCGGGCGGTGTGCCCTTTATGTTCAACACCATCGGTGTGGACGACGGCATTGCGATGGGACACGTCGGCATGAAATACAGTCTGCCCAGCCGCGAACTCATCGCCGACAGTGTAGAGACTATGGTCAAGGCACACTGGTTCGATGGCCTGATCTGCATTCCCAACTGCGATAAGATTGTGCCCGGCATGCTGATGGCCGCTGTTCGTTGCAACATCCCGACCATTTTCATAAGCGGCGGGCCGATGGCCGCTGGCCATACGCCCGACGGCCAAACGGTGGACCTGATCAGCGTCTTCCAGGGAGTTGGTGCCTATCAGGCAGGAACTATCTCTGAAATGCAACTCAAGGAACTAGAGGATTTTGGTTGCCCGACGTGTGGGTCGTGTTCGGGGCTCTTCACCGCCAACAGTATGAACTGCCTGTGCGAAGCGCTGGGGATGGCTTTACCTGGCAATGGCAGCATCCTGGCCGTCGATCCCCGGCGCGAGGCACTGGCCCGCGCCGCTGCTCGCCAGTTGATGACCCTGGTCGAAATGGGCCTGAAGCCGCTGGACATCATCACCCCCAAGGCGATTGACAACGCCTTTGCCCTGGACATGGCCATGGGCGGCAGCACCAACACCGTTTTGCACACCATCGCGCTGGCGCGCGAGGCCGGGGTTGATTACCCCGTGTCGCGCCTCAACCAGGTCAGTGCCCGGGTGCCCAACCTGTGCAAAGTCAGTCCCTCGTCGCCTTATCATATGGAGGACGTGGACCGGGCAGGGGGTATCAGCGCCATTTTGTGGGAGCTGAGCAAAAAACCGGGGGCGTTGCACCTGGACCAGGTGACTGCCACGGGCAAAACTTTGGGCGAGAACATCGCCGGCTGTGACACTCAAGACCCTGACTGCATCCGCACCCTCGACAACCCATATAGCGAGACGGGCGGCCTGAGCATTTTGTTCGGTAACCTGGCCCCGGAGGGAGCCGTGGTCAAAACGGCCGGCGTGCTGCCTGAGATGCTGCGCCATCGCGGCCCGGCCCGCGTCTACGAAAGCCACGACGAAGCCAACGCTGGCATTCTCAGCGGTGAGGTCCAGCCGGGCGAAGTGGTCATTATCCGCAACGAGGGGCCCAAGGGCGGGCCGGGCATGCAGGAGATGCTGGCACCTACCAGCAACATCACCGGCATGGGACTGGAATCGTCGGTGGCGCTCATCACCGACGGGCGGTTCTCCGGCGGCACACGCGGCGCGTGCATCGGACACGTCAGCCCCGAGGCGGCCGAAGGGGGCCCCATCGGCTTGCTGCAAACCGGCGACCTCATCACCATTGACATCCCCGCCGGCACGCTGAATGTAGATCTCTCCGAAGCCGAATTGGCCCGACGACGGGCGGCGTGGCAACCCCGGCCAAATGGTCACCTCACCGGCTGGCTGGCCCGGTATGCCAAAATGGCCACCAGCGCCAGCAAAGGGGCGGTATTGGAGGTTGGAGATTGGTGAATTGGGGATTGGTAGATTGGTACATTGGGGATTGGGGATTGGGGATTGGTAGATTGAGGATTGGTAGATTGGTAAATTGGTGGATTGGTAGATTGGTGGATTGGTGGATGAAAACTTGACAAAATGAAACATGCGTGCTATAGTTTAGGTGTAAATGGGGATGACAGGTTTCGACAGGGGAGGGTAGGTACGGACTGCAAGCCGAGAAGCCTGACCTCGTTAAATCGGGCAACAACTATAAGTGCCGAGAAAGTTCCTGCTTTCAACGCACGTTCCTACAGCGCGCTTCCGCTCGCTGCGTAAGCTAGCTTAGGAGCATGCATGACCGCTAATTAGCGGTCACGTCCGCCGTCACCCGGCTCCGAGGGGTGGCGACCGGGCGACGCCAACATCGGAGTGCGGCGCGTCGACACCGATACCGCGCGTCAAAGGGGGTGAGAGCCCCGCCATCGGTTGGCCCGCCGCCGACTCGGTCGGCGGATGAGGTGGTGGGCGAGAACTCTGGCGCCGACTAAGCTTGTAGAGGTTCGTGCTGAACTTTTCTGGACCCGGGTTCGATTCCCGGCATCTCCACCAAAGATCAAAGGGAACGGCAGCGGGTTTCACACCCCTCTGCCGTTTTTGTATGGTCTGAGGCTACGCATCCACGCGGATGTATTCGATGTCACTGTAGCCGCTTCCGTAGGGCGCTCGCAGCGGGTCCCCGCCGGGGTCGTCCCGCGTGCCCTCGCACACACCCAGTCCGGCCTCTTGTGCGCAGAAAAGATAATCATAGGTATGCGCTTTGCTGACGAGACCCTCTATTATGCCCCGTGACTCTCGTCCAGCCGATAGTCGCCTGTCTCGTCATCAGGCTCTTCACCCTTCAGCCAATAAGAGCCGATGACCCCCAATTTCAGCAGCAGGATGCCCAGGCCTATTAACACACCTAACGCGAGCAGCCCCACCAGGCAGAGGATGGCTGTCAGCAGACCACCACCTAACAACTCCATTCGGCCCCTCCTTCACCGGTCTATCCGCCGGGCGGCGGGCGCACCTATGGTCCCTGCTGTAGTACTATCCACCCAGCAAATCTCCGACGTTAATATTCATTCCGCCGCTGGAACCCTTACCCCCTACCTGGGGCATAAACTGGGCCATTTTGGCCGCCAGCTTGCTCATCGGCATGGTTTGCAGCCACACCTTGCCGGGCCCGCGCAGCGTTCCCAAGAACAGCCCCTCACCGCCCAGCAGGATATTGCCGATGCCCTTAACCAGCGTCACGTCGAAGTCTACGCTGGCCTGCATCATCGCCAGGTGGCCGGTATCCACTTTGAGCACTTGTCCCGGGCTCAAGTCGTATTCGACCACCTCGCCATCCACCTCGGCGAAGACCAGGCCTGGCCCGGTGACCTTCTGCATAATAAAGCCCTCGCCGCCGAAGAGGCCGGTCCCCAAACGCTTGCGGAAATGCAAATCCAGGTCTACCGACTTCTCGGCGCACATAAAGGCGTCTTTCTGAATGATGAGACTCTCGCCTGGCCCCAAATCGAAGGGGATGATCTTACCGGGAAACTCACTGGCAAAGGCCACTACCCCAGATCCGTTGTTCATGTAGAAATCGGTGATAAAAAGCGACTCGCCAGACAGAGCCCGCCTGAACATCTTGCCCAGCCCACCACCAGAGTGGGTTTTCATCTCCACGTTACCGCTCATCCAGCTCATACCGCCCGACTCGGAGTAGATGACCTCGCCAGGCTGCAGCTCGATGGTCA
>JAHELX010000344.1 GCA_024643945.1 Anaerolineales bacterium | reverse complement strand
AGGTCAATCACGTGCACGCCGCATCCATCAGTGCACAGGTAAGAGCAACTCCCATCCAGGGTCAGGTCAAAGCGCTCCTCACGTCCTCCAAGGACAAAGGAACGGGGGGCTGTGGACATAGCCTTTTCCACCAGGTCCGGCGGGATGCAGACCAGTTCTGCCTGCAAGTCTACCCGGGCGCCGTGATCGGTGAAGATCTCCAATGCCCTGCGGGACGGAAAGTGGACCCCGACCTCGTCCAGGAGGCGCAGCGTCCCCTCTTTCAGGGTCTCCAACTCTGCTTGCGTCAGTAGTTCGCTCTTGAAAGGCGAGGTAAAAGGAATAATATCGGGCGTTTTAGAATACATGTGGACCTTCTTATTTATTAGCCAACTACTCAGCCTACCCTCCCGGAGCACCCAATGGTCCCCTGTGCAGCCCCGTGGGGGGGCTTTCCCCTGTGCAGGGGACCACTGGGCGCTCGGGACCATTGGGTGCTCCGGGAGGGTAAGCAGTTACTTTATTGGACGATTACTGAGCCAACTTACTGGCCGCTTCAGCCACGATGACCTCTATCTGGTCTGCAGCGCCCGCGGGCAATGGAGGGGGCTGGTGGTTATATAGAATGTCCAGTGCCTCCGCGTGGGCTACCTCCCACATCGTCTTGTCCGCCGGGGGCCACATCGGCAGGTACTCCCGCCGGGTGAAGGTGCGTGTCTCGGTCTGGTTCAGGTAGTGTCCACCGATACCGACGCGCTCAATCAGGTCGGCCTGGAGGTGCTCCTCGTCCACCAGGACTGGCTTGATCATGGCCTCGATCTGGTGGGCCAGGTGATTATCGAGCACCATCTTGTCCAGGGAGAGAATTTGGGCAGAGCCCAGCAGGCCCATGCTATAGATCTCGTCTGCGCCGGCCAGGTAGGCCAACAGGCCAGCAGCAGTTGCCTCGTGGCCGTACTGGGCATCGAGTTCGTAAGATGAGGACGACAGACCGCCCAAGTTCACCGGCAGATTGTAGAAGCGAGCCATATCGCACAACGCCAACCTCAGTCCGTGTCCGTCTGCGCTGCCCCCATAGCGGCCGGTATGCATATCCAGTTGAGAGGCTCCAGTCCCGTAGATGATTGGCGCCCCAGGACTGACCGCCTGGTACAAGGCTAACCCGCTCAGGAACTCGACGTTGTGGAGCAAGATTGTGCCACCGAGGGTCACGGGTGAGGTGCCGCCAGCCAACGGCATTGGGTAGACCATGATCGGTACCCGTAGCCTGGCCAGCTCAATGCAGGCCTCGGTCATAGGGCCGTCGTGCATCAGAGGCGAGATGGTGCAATCAACCACTGAAAAGATTGGCCGGAACTCGTCACGCCCCGCGGCGGCTTTGGCCATGTCGACGATATAGGGCACCTGCCCGGCATGCAGCACGCCAGTGCGCACGTGCTTGCTGGTTTGGGTGAAGGCCAGGGCAAAGTGACGGATGGTGCGCAGGTGGGCGGGCACGTCGTTAGTGGCCACCATCACGTTGACGATGTCGACCCGGTCCAAGGCGTCGGCAACGAGCAAGCCTCGCCTGAGATCCTCTGATGTGGAAGCGCGGCGCTCACCGCTTTCCAGGTCAATGGCCTGGGTGCCCTGGCTATCGGTGGTGTGGTGCGGACTACGACCGTCTAAAACCACGTCGCGGGCCGGGTCACGCGCGCACAGCCGTACCTCTCTGGGCGCCTGTCCCAGTGCCCACTCAACAAGCTCGGGCGGCAAGCTGGCCCACGTTCGGCCGTAGTCTACCCGACAGCCCAGCTGTTCCAGGATCTCCAAGGCCTGGGGCGTGTTGTAGACAATGCCGACCCGCTCCAGTAAGTCGAGGCTATGTTTGTGGATCCGTTCTGCATCTTGTTGGGGCAGGACGGGCGTCAACGACAGCGACATGGCAACCTCTGATGGTACTTGTTTAGCATTCCCAGTACGACCCTAAACGCTAACCATGAGCTCCAAATGATAGGTTGGCAGGGCTAGTGCCCCATCAAAGTGATCTTGATAGACCCGATTCAGCCGCCATAGGCGTGGCCTTGGTATATCATAATCTCTGTGATGGGGTACTAGCCCAACTCCCGGTCGGCGGCGTCGAGTATCCGCGCCAGTTCCACCTTTTTGGCTTCTTCGAGTGGTTCCGGCTGATGGTTATTCAGAATCCATGCCACCTTCTCGCGGGCCACCTCCACCGGATCACGATATCTGCCGTCCTGATCCATGTGGTGGCCAAGACCCGGTTTCATTGCTTCCCGTAGATGTTTGCGAGTGTGCTTTTGGGCCAGGAAGTGTCCCCCAGGTCCCACGTTTTGGATCACATCGACGGCCAGCGTCTCCGGGCTTACTTCCATTTCCATAAGGGCATAGCGGGCGCGGTGATAAAGCTCGTCATCCAGAATAATCGCCTCAGGGTAAAGCAAGGTGAAGCTGCGGTTCAGTCCTATCCCGGTTACCCATTCGGCCCCGGCCAACCCTACCAGAAGAGGATCCAAGGCTACGTCTGCGGCCGCCTGCCAGGTGCCGGGCGCGTGGCTCTCAGTGCCAAAGGCGCCGCCGAAGGCGGGCATCCCCCAATGGTGCGCCATATCTACCGGTGCGTAGCGGCTGCGAGCATCGACGGGGTATGCGACATAGTTACCGGAGCGAGGATCGACCCAGGCTTGCATGATCGAGTGAAACACTGGCGCGCCAGGGCTGGTGAGCTGCACAAGCACGGTGGCACTGATGATTTCGGCATCGGCCATGGCCAGCGCGCCGGCCAGGGTGGCCGGACCCGTGGTCCCCAGGGTGGGCATAGCCAGGAAGCCGACCGGGATGCCGGCTTCGGCCAGGACCATCGCGCCCTCAATGCCCTCCTTGTCTTGGACCAGCGGGGCGATGGTGCAGATCACCACCGAGAACATCGGGCGACGGCGTAGCTCGTCCCGGTCTCCAGCGATCACCGTACCCATCTCGACCGCGTAGCGGGCAGGTGCGGCGCCCATAAGCGTCTCACTCTGAACGTGTTTGACTGTGTTGTTCCAGGAGGCATGCAGTTCGTGCAAGGGTGCCGTTTTGCCGTAATCCTGGGCGCTGACCATCGGCCAGTAGAAGGCTATGGACGAAAGATAGTCGGCGACGCGGGCCATGTGCCCCACATCCGCCTTGCACGAAGGACGACGCTGGCGGGTCTCAAAGTCAACCGTCTCCACACCGCATCCATCCGTCGTAAAGTAGGTGACGCCATCCTCAAGGTGAAAATCGCACGACGGGTCGCGAGCGCCTACCTGAAAGTAGCGCGGGACGGTCGCCATCGTCTTGCGTACCAGATCTCTGGGGATCTTCACGATTTGGGTATTATGATCCACCTGAGCCCCGTGATCGGCGAAGACGGCCAGGGCCTTCTCCGAGGGAAACCGCACGCCAACCTCTTCCAGAATGTGGAGCGTGGCTGCCTGAAGTTGGTCCAGTTGCTGTTCGCTCAGGGACTGAAGTCTGAAAGCGGGCTTGATCGGTTCGATAGGCAGACGTTCAACGGACATGCTGATGAGCTCCTTTCGTTTAGACCTCTCCGATCTGTTTCAGCACCTTGTAGGGGTCAAAGGCGTCCCGCACCCCATCGCCGATGTAGTTAATGGAGATGATGCTCACGAAGATCATCAATCCGGGAAAGAGGGCCAGCCAGGGATGCTTGGTCATGTGTTCCTGAGCGTTGCTCAGCAGATTGCCCCAACTGGGCGTAGGCGGTTGGATGCCAAAGCCCAGAAAGCTCAGCCCCGACTCTTCCATAATCGCGTAGCCCACCTCCAGCGTAGACTCAACAATGATGGGGCCGACGACGTTGGGCAGGATGTGGCGCACCATGATCCTGAAATTGGGTATTCCTACGCAGTGAGCGGCAGTGATAAAATCCAGTTCGCGAATGGTTAGAAAAGTTGCTCGCACCAGGCGGGCCACCGTCATCCACGAAAGCAGGCCGATCACCAGGGCGATGGTCACCACGTTGTTTCGCTCCACAAAGGGCAACTCGGTCTCGCGCAGGATGGCGCTCAGCAGGATCAGCACCAGCAATGAGGGCAGGGATAGAGCGGCATCGGTGATACGCATCAGAACATTGTCCGCCCAACCCCCAAAGTAGCCGGCCACAGCCCCGACGGGGACGCCGATCACGAGGGTGATCGCAACTACCATCAGACCCACGGACAGCGAGATGCGCCCACCATAGAGGACGCGAGTCAGCAGGTCCCGTCCCAGCGAGTCGGTCCCGAAGGGGTGTACCCAGGAGGGAGGCTGCAACCGGTTGGCCATGTCTGACAGCTCAGGGTCATAGGGGGAGAGGGCAGCCAGGATAATACCCAACACGAGAATGCCGAGTATGATCGAGCCGGCCACGGCCCCGGGATGGCGGCGGAATCGGCGCCAGACTAAGCGTGCCATACTTTCGGGGGCGCGTGCTCTCCAAGTCGCCGCATCCATGGTCTCGCGACTATCTATGCTGTCAGAAGCCTCGCTTATGGGGAGTTCTTCACTAATCATAGCGTATTCTTGGGTCCAGGTAGGCGTAGGCTATGTCCGCCAACAAGTTACTCATGATCATGAGTCCGGCTCCGATGATCAGGACGGCCATCAACAAAGGATAGTCACGCTGGAGGGCTGCCTGGTAGTACAGCCTTCCCATGCCGGGCCACGAGAACAACAACTCGACGTAGAGCGAACCGGCAAAGATGTAGGGCAAATCCAGCGCGAAGATGGTCACCAGTGGGATGAGCGCGTTCTTGAGGGCGTGCCTGTACATGACGAGACGCTCGGAAAGGCCTTTGGCCCGTGCCGTGCGGACATAGTCCTGGTGGAGCACATCAAGCATACCGGAGCGCAAGAAACGCGAATACCACGCGACCCAGCCCACCGCTCCCATGGTGACAGGCAAGATCAGGTGCTTGATCCGGTCCGGGATCGAAAAACCCATGCCCAACGTCTGCATGCCACCGGATGGCAGGAACGGTTCGCCGGTGAACGGATTGTTCAGCCAGGCGTAAAAGACCAGAATCAGGATCAACCCGAGCCAGAACTCGGGAATGGCCTGCCCCATAAAAGAAAGAGTGGTCACTATGATGTCAAAGCCGGAATATTGCTTGACCGCAGAAATGACGCCGATCGGGATGGCAATGAGGCCGACAATGAAAAGTGTGACACTCATCAGGTAGATGGTATTTGGTAACCGGACCCCGATTTCTTCCAGCACCGGCTGGCGGGTCCGAAACGAAAAGCCAAAGTCCCCGCGCAAGATACCCCGGCGTTCGCCGTAACTTTCAGCAATCCCATCCCCATCGGCGTCAATCCGCATCCAGTCATTGCCGATCAGCCAGACCACGTACTGGACCGGCCAGGGCTTATCCAGACCAAACTGGCGCTTGAGCATCTCAGCTTTTTCCGGCCGGACGTGTCGAGATCGGCTATATCCGGCCAGTGGCCCGCCAGGCGCCAGGTTGACCAATGCGAACAGCACAATGCTGATCAGGAACAGCATAGGAATGGCCTGCAGCAGGCGCCGCACTATGTAGCGCCCCATGTCACTCTCCTACTCGTTATTAGATGGATGGATTGGTAGGTTGGTAGATTGGTGGATTGGAAGATTGGAAGATTGGAAGATTGGAAGGTTGGAAGGTTAGAAGGTTGGTAGACTGGTAGATTGGTGGGTTGGTAGACTGGTAGATTGGTGGGTTAGTAAGTTGGTAGATTGGGGAAGGGGATGGGCGTTGTTTCCCCAATTTCCCAGTTTCCCAACCTACCAGTTTCCCAACTTACCAATTTCCCAGCCTACCAGTTTCCCAACCCACCAGTTTCCCAACTACCAATTTCACAACCTACCAGTTTCCCAACCTACCAGTTTCCCAGCCTACCAGTTCCCCAACCTACCAATTTCCCAATTTCCCAACCTACCAATCTACCAGTCTACTAACCTTCCAACCTTCCAATCTTCCAACCTTCCAATCTACCTTTACTCTACGACCTTCCAGTCGGCCACGTTCCAGGTCATGACATCATTGATCGTAGCCTGCACACCCTCGACCCGCGCCGAGTAAGCATCGGCATCGATCTGCGACCAGAGCAAGATCTCAGGCACGTCTTGGTCCAGAATATCTGCGATCTGGCAGAAGACTTCCTGCCGGTACTCTTCGTCCAGTGTGTAGGCCTCGTCTATCAGGGCATCGACTTCTTCATTTGCATAACGACCGACGTTCCAGCCGTAGTCGGGCTGCCCGGCTTCGGAATAGTAGTAGTACCAAATGTGATCCGTGGGATCAACGCCGGGATAGCCGTCATCCCACATGTTGAGATCGAAGTTGCCCTGCTGCTCGATGCCGCCGCTTTCGTAGTCGGCCCACAGGATGCCGCCCTCGACCATCGACAACTGGAGATCAAAGCCGACCTTGCCCAACATCTCGGCCACCAACTGCTGTGCCAGTTCCAATTCTTCGCCATATTCGGCATAGATCACGAACTCCATTGACATGGGGTAGCCCTCTTCGGCGTTCAAGCAGCCGTGGCACTCACGTACCCCATCTCCGTCCTGGTCGATCCACCCCGCCTCCTCCAGCAGCGCTGCAGCACCATCGGGGTCGTATTGGGGCCTGGGAACGTCGCAGGCATAGGGCGGACGGAAGAACTCAGTCCATA
>JAHELX010000343.1 GCA_024643945.1 Anaerolineales bacterium | reverse complement strand
TTCCGTCCGCGATCTCACAAGCAGTTGCGACACCCCCCGTCGACCTGACAGCCGCTCCCAGCGGCCGGCAGGGCACTCTGCGCGTGGCAGTGGAGCCTATCGGCCAGACGGATCCGGCCTACATCTCTTCCGACAGCGAAGTCCTGATCGCCAATCACGTCTATGATTACCTGGTCGACATTGACGCCCAGAACAACATTCAGCCGCGCCTGGCCACGAAATGGAGCACAAGCCAGGATGGCCTGACCTATGTCTTTTCCCTGGCCAAAGGTGTAACCTTCCACGACGGAAGCCCCTTTGGCGCCAAGGATGTGGTCTGGACGTACAATCGGCTGCGCGACCCCAAGCTGGGCCTGCCCACCGCCAATCTCTACAAAGAGATCGTCGACGTGCAGGCCACGGGCAACCTGACCGTCACGTTTACCCTGAGTCAGACCAATCCCTTCTTCCTCTACGACTTGAGCGACAACCATGCCTTGATGCTCAAGGCCGACACCGCCAAGCCCGGCAGCGACTTTAATGGCACAGGCCCGTTTGTGGTGACCAACTACCAGCCAGCCGACCGGATCGAAATGGTGGCCAATAAGGATTACTTCGTCCAAGGGGAGCCCAAGCTACAGAATCTGCAGATCATCTTCTTTAGCGACGAATCGGCGGCGGCCGATGCGCTTCGTGGCGGCCAGGTGGACCTCGATTTCATGGTCTCTACCCCCATCTACATCAGCCTGCAGAAAGAGCCCAAGCTGATCACCACCGACGTCAAGACCAACCAGTTTGACGTGGTGCGCCTGCGTACCGATCAGCCCCCAGGCAACGATCCGCGCGTGGTCCAGGCTCTGAAGCTGGCCACGGACCGGGAGGCACTCTTTCAGCTAGTGCAACAGGGCTACGGTGCGGTGGGGCACGATACCCCCATTGGGCCGATGTACACCAAGTACTATATCGCCACGCCGGCCCCACCAGCCCAGGACATTGCGGCCGCCCGAAAGCTGCTGGCCGATGCGGGTTATCCGAATGGGCTGGACCTGGACATGTACTATCCCAACGTCCTCAACCATGGAGCGCTGGCCTCAGCTCTCAAAGCCCAGTGGGCTCCAGCGGGAATCAACCTGAACCTGATCGCAGAACCGGAAAGCGTCTACTATGGTGGGGGCAAGTGGCTGGACGTCAACCTGGGGATCACAGGCTGGGGCAGCCGGCCCTACCCGCAGTTCTACCTGGATGTGATGCTGACCTGCCACGCCATCTGGAACGAAACCCGCTTCTGCGATCCGCACTTTGACGATTTGGTCACCCTGGCAGGCACCACGCCCGACGAGCAGAAACGAGTGGAGGCCTACCACGAGATCCAGACGATCCTGGTCGAAAAAGGGCCGCTGATCGTCCCCTACTTCTGGGCCAGGTTTGCGGCCATCAGCAATCAGTTCGAAGGATTCCAACTGAAAGCCTTCCCTGGCCGATCGGACCTGCGTGGTGTTCACATCAAGCAATAGGGCGATGAAGGACCCGGATGCCAGTGGGTTTCCCAGCACGACCCGTCGTCGTCGGCTGCGCCTTGTCTCAGCCCTGGGAAGCCTTCTGGGAAGACCTGTTGCGGCTGCGGGGACGTTGATCTTTTTACTCTTTGTGGTGCTGGCGCTCATCGGGCCACTGATCGTGCCCTACGGCCTCAACCAGCAGATCGTGGCCGATGCGCGCCAGCCGCCCTCGGGCCGGCATTGGTTTGGCACGGACAACCTGGGCCGGGATGTGTTCAGCCGTGTGATCCTGGGCACCCGCGACGTGCTGTCTCTGGCCGGCTTTGGCACGCTGTTGGCAGTGACCCTCGGTATCTGCTTCGGCCTGATCGCCGGCTACCAGGGCAAGTTCCTGGACGAGATCCTGATGCGCCTTTTTGACAGCCTGCTGGCACTTCCGGCCCTGCTGCTGGCGCTTCTCATGCTGGGATCTCTGGGCCCGTCGCCCACCAGCGTAATGATCGTCATCGTCGTGGTCTATACCCCCATCGTGACCCGGGTGGTTCGCAGCGTGGTGCTGTCTGTCAAATCCCGGGGTTTTGTGGAAGCGGCCCAGGTTCAGGGCGAGTCGTTGGCCTATATCCTGTTCCGCGAGATCTTTCCGTCGACGCTCCCGACCCTGGCCGTCGAGGCGGCCCTGCGCTTCTCCTATGCCATCTTTTTGGTGGCGTCCCTGGGGTTTCTGGGGGTCGGAGTGCAGCCTCCCAGTGCCAACTGGGGCCTCATGGTCCAGGAAGCGCAGACGAACGTCACCCAGACGCCATGGGCGCTCTATTTTCCAGCCGCGGCCATTGCCATCGTGGTCATCGGCGTCAATCTGATGGCCGACGGCCTGCGGCAGGTCCTGCAGGCTCCGTCCCAGATAACAGGCAGATGAACGATCCCATAGCCCCGGCCAATGGCCCAGTTCTCAGCATTGACAACTTGACAGTCGCCTACCGCCACGAGGATACCTGGTTGGAGGCGTTGCGGCATATTTCCCTCGAGATCCCGGCCGGGCAGACATGCGGCCTGGTCGGCGAAAGTGGGTCGGGCAAAAGCACACTGGCCCTGGCCATCATGCGCTACCTGCCCGAAAACGGCGCCGTGCGCCAGGGAACCATCAGGTTGGCAGGGGTGGACCTGGCCAGGCTCAGCGAACGCGAAATGCGCCGCATCTGGGGCGGAAAAGTGGCCCTGGTGCCGCAAGACCCTCTCTCCTCGTTCAACCCGACCCTCCGCATCGGAGAGCAGGTGGCAGAGATCCTGCGCCACCACCTGGGACTCGGCCAGAGCGAGGCGCGGCAACGGGTCTTTGAACTGTTCGAGTTGGTCCGCCTGGGGGATCCCCAGCGGGTGGCCGACAGCTATCCCCACGAGATCAGTGGCGGTATGCTGCAGCGAGTGCTGATTGCCATGGCGCTCAGTACCGAGCCGCCCCTGCTGCTGATGGACGAGCCGACGAGCAGCCTGGATGTCACGACGCAAGCCACCATACTCGACCTGGTGCGGGAGCTCATCGCCGGCCGCCAGACAGCCGTGCTGTACATTACCCACAACCTGGGCGTGGTGGCGCAGCTCTGTGACCGCGTGGCCGTGCTGTACGCAGGTGACCTGGTAGAAGATGCACCCACCAGGGAGCTATTCCGCCGGCCTCTGCATCCCTACACGCAGGGGTTGCTGGATTGCGTTCCCCGGCTTGGCGAGAGCAAGAGCCATGTCCAACTCCGCCCTATAGAGGGCCGCATCCCCTCGCTGGACGACCTTCCCGGCGGCTGCATTTTCCGGTCACGTTGTCCCCTGGCAATTGAGATCTGTCTGGAACATCCGCCCCTGTACGCTGCCAGTGACGGCCGCCAGTCCCGCTGCCATCGCTGGCAAGAGATCCTGGAGGGGCAGATCTCGGCTCATCAACCGATGCCTGCCGCATCAGGCGCCCCGGCGCCGGCTGGGATTGCGGAACCGGTGCTCCAGTTGGAGGAGGTCAAGGTGCATTTCTCCCGGCGTCGCTCGCTGTTGGACGCACTGGCCAGCCGGCCGGCTTTGCATGTAAAGGCGGTCGACGGCGTCGATTTGTCGGTCGCGCGGAGCAGAACGCTGGGGCTTGTGGGGGAGAGTGGCAGCGGCAAGACGACGCTGGCGCGCACCATCGTGGGGCTCACCGAACGCACGCACGGGGCGATCAAGATCGGGAAGCTCTCCCTGCCACCCGGTCTTAAGGGCCGCAGCCGGGACATGAAGCGTCTTCTCCAGATCGTCTTTCAGAATCCAGAGGAGGCCCTCAACCCCTATCTCAGCATCGGCGAAACCTTGGGGCGTCCAGTCATGAGGCTGCGCGGGGAATCGCCCCAACAGGCCAGAGAGACCGTCAAACAACTGCTCACGGCTGTCCGCCTCTCCCCTGACTATGCCTCGCGGCTGCCAGGGCAGTTGAGTGGCGGCGAGAAACAGCGGGTCGCCATTGCCAGAGCCTTTGCTCCCAACCCGAACGTGCTGGTTGCCGACGAGCCGGTGTCGTCCCTGGACGTATCGGTGCAGGCCTCAGTTCTGACCTTGCTGGGCGAACTGCAGGCTGAACACGAGAGCACCATCCTCTTCATCTCCCACGACCTGGCCGTGGTCGGCTACCTGGCCGACGACATCGCCGTGATCTATTTGGGCCAACTGATGGAGACCGGCCCTGCCGGCGCCGTGTTCGATCCGCCCTACCATCCCTACACCGAGGCGCTGCTCTCGTCGGTGCCTCTGATCGATCCGGAGGGCGAGCAGAAGCAGATCCGGCTGGAGGGAGAGATTCCCAGCCCATCGGAAGCATTGACAGGCTGTCCCTTCCATACCCGTTGTCCCCGCTTCTTGGGCAAGATTTGCGTCGAGCAAGTGCCCCCCTGGCGGGTGGATAGCAAGACGGGGAAACGCATCTTCTGTCACATTCCCCTGGAGGAGCTCTATGAAAAGCAGGAGCGCGCCTTTGCCTTCAACCCATCCCTGCGGGGATAGGAGTAGCGCAACATGTTGAGATACCTCGCCCGGCGGCTCGGTTTTCTGTTGCTGACGATCCTGCTCACTTCGATCATTGTCTTTGCGGTGACCCAACTGCTGCCGGGCGACGTGGCACGCATCATCCTGGGACGCGAGGCCGGAGAACCAGCCCTGCAAGCTCTGCGCAAGGAGCTGGGCTTGAACGATCCTATCCCGGTTCAGTACCTGCACTGGCTGCAGCATTTTCTTTCTGGTACCTGGGGGACTTCGTTCAGCAGCGGCACTGCGGTCCGGCCGCTGGTGATGCAGCGACTGCGCAATTCGCTGATGTTGCTGGCCGTCACCCTGGTCATCTCGGTGCCTGTCGCGGTGACGCTGGGCGTCATCGCCGGGCTGCGGCAGAACACCGCCGTCGACCATGTCATCAGCATCTCTGCTCTCTCGGTAGTGGGCCTGCCCGAGTTCGTCACCGGCTTGATCTTGATCCAGGTCCTGGCCTTCGGCCTGGGGCTGTTTCCGGCCAGTTCGTCGATAGCCCCCGATGCGAGCTTCCTCGAAGCGCTGCCCATGTTGATCTTGCCGGCGCTGACGGCCACCCTCGTGCTCCTGGCCTACGTGGCGCGCCTGACGCGGGCCGGCGTCGTGGAAGAACTGAAAAAAACCTACGTCCGCACCGCTGTGCTCAAGGGCCTCCCGCGCCGGACGGTCATCATCAAGCACGTCCTGCGCAACGCTTTGATGCCCACCATCACCGTCATTGCCATCAGCTTTGGCTGGCTCATCAGCGGTCTGGTCGTGACCGAAAACGTCTTTAACTACCCTGGCCTGGGTCGCTTGTTGGTCTTTTCCATCAACCGCCGGGACCTGCCCGTGATCCAGGCCGTGGCCATGGTCACCGTCATCGCCTATGCCCTGGCAAACCTGGCGGCCGACCTGCTCTATGCCTATTTGAACCCGCGCATCCGTTTGGGTGAATGATAGAATGCGGCAGTTCTTGTACCGGATCTTCGTCACTCTGTTCAAACTCAACATGAGCGCCAGGCGATTGGCGTTTCAAGTGTATCTCAACCGGCGCAAGGACAGGCTGGCCGGGGCCGATCTGAGTTTTTTAAGCCTGCGTAAGGCCAACCTGCACGCGGCCAACCTGCGCGGCGCCAACCTGATACGCGCCGACCTGGGCGAGGCGGATCTGAGCGAGGCCGACCTGCGCGAAGCCGACCTGAGCGGCGCCAACCTGATCGGGACTGACCTGTCCGGCGCTCTGTTGACCGGCGCCCAGCTCAGCGCACCCCAATTGGCGGAGGCCAAATCCTTGGCGGGCGCAACTATGCCGGACGGCAACCTGTACGCGGCCGGCCAAGAAAGGGATGGAGGGCAACTCGTCCAGGTGGGATCGAGCGCGCAGGCCGGCCTGGCTGCCGCGTCGCGGCTCGACTGGCACGGGCGCGACCTGCACGGGCAGGACTTGCGTGCGGCCAGCCTGGCCGGGGCCAATCTGCAGGGAGCTAATCTGCGCGCAGCCGACCTGAGCGAGGCGGATCTCAACGGGGCCAATCTGCGCGGCGCGGATCTGAGTGGGGCACTGCTGATCAAGGCCGACCTGCGCGGGGCGGATCTGTTCGCCGCCGACCTGCGCAGCGCCGACCTGTCGGGGGCCAATTTGCAGGGGGCGTTGGTGTTGGACGACCAATTGGCCATGGCCGGGTCGCTGGAGGGAACCATCAGGCCAGGCGATACGCTACACGCTTGAGGAAGTAGTCATTCAGTTTCGCGGACGGCGATTTCGGCGCGCCAGAAGCGGTTGACTTCCGCATCGCCCATGCGCCCTGGCGGCCCCGGACGGCCTGGGTGGCCGCTCCCCCGCGCCGCAAAGCGGCCAAATTTGGAATTGCTAGGTCAGCGGTAGACCGTTTGAAGGCTGGAGACAAGTGTGCTATACTGGTTTATCTCAAGAAAAACGTAGATCTTCAACCTCAACGGTCGTAGCATTCAGGATTACCTATGAAGTCGGTTTTCACGCCCGTATTCATAGGGCGAACCCAGGAATTAGCACAGCTCGAGCGCGCTCTGGCCGCCGTGCAGGGTGGCGCAGGTCGATGTGTGGTCGTCCGCGGTGAAGCGGGCATCGGTAAAAGCCGCCTTCTGTCCGAAATCCGGGACCGTACGACCGACAGAAATTTCCTGGTGCTGGAA
>JAHELX010000342.1 GCA_024643945.1 Anaerolineales bacterium | reverse complement strand
TGACCGCGCTGAGTGAGCGCGAACGCACGCTCTTTCGGCGGCAGCACATTGGCTTTGTCTTCCAGTTCTTTAACCTGATCCCAACGCTTAACGTGCTGGAGAACATCCTGCTTCCGCTGGAATTGGTGGGCTCCGCGCCGGGTGTGGCTCGCACCCGAGCTGACGAAATGCTGGCCGCTGTCGGGCTCACCGGACGCGAGCGCGCCTTTCCGGACCGGCTATCCGGTGGCGAACAGCAACGTGTGGCCATTGCCCGCGCCCTCGTTCACAACCCGCTGCTGGTGCTGGCCGATGAACCAACCGGCAACCTGGATGCTGAGACCGGAGCCCAAATACTCGACCTGCTCGAGAGCCTGACGCGTAGCCTCGGCAAAACGTTGATCATCGCCACTCACAGCCGCGAGATTGTCCAACGTGCCGACCACGTCTGGCGCATTCGTGACGGTAAATTGGTGACAGAGACCGCTGTTTACGAGCCTGTTCATACGAGACGCGGATAAATAGCTTTTGGTAAAAGACGGTTTGGCACGACTTCGTTTACTTCTCAATTCGCCGTTGGCCTTCTTCCTCCCCCACTCACTCCTTCAAACCAGCTTGCGTTCCCTGGTACGCCGCCACTGGCTTAGCCTGCTCTGCCTGCTGGGAATTGCCCTGGGCGTGGCTGTGGTGGTGGCGATTGACCTGGCCAACGAGAGCGCCCGCCGCGCCTTTACCCTGGCCACCGAAAGTGTCACAGGGCGTGCGACACATCAGATCATCGGCGGTCCGGCCGGCGTGGATGAGAAGGTTTATCAGCGCCTGCGCGTCGAGCTGGGCGAGCGCCTGATTGCCCCGGTCGTCGAGGGCTATGTGCTGGCCGAGGACCTGGGCCAACAGCGATTCCATCTACTGGGTGTGGACCCTTTCGCTGAATCAACCTTCCGCTCTTATCTATCTCCCGACGCCGGGTTACCCCTCGAAGCGCTCGTGCCCCTGTTGGTCGAGCCGAAGACTATCCTGCTCACCGAGGACGTGGCAGCCCGGTTCGGAGTCGCACCTGGCGACACGGTGCACGTGCAAGTCGGCTCGCGGCGGGAGTCGCTGCGTGTGGTGGCCCTGCTCGCCCCGGCCGACGAGTTCAGCCGGCAGGCGCTGAGCGACTTGCTACTGACCGACATAGCCACCGCCCAGGAGGTCTTGGGGCAGGTTGGTTGGCTGAGCTACATCGACGTGCTGGTACCGCCAACGGAGCCCGAGGGGCAGGCGCGGCTGGCGCGCATCGCGGCCATGCTGCCGCCGGGGGTGCACGTGACGGAGGCGGCCGCCCGCACCCAGGCCGTTCAACAACTGACCGGTGCATTTGAGCTCAACCTGACCGCGTTGAGTCTGCTGGCCCTCGTGGTCGGGACCTTCCTTATCTACAACACAATGACCTTTTCGGTCGTTCAGCGGCGGCCGACGCTCGGCACTATGCGCTCGCTCGGCGTGACGCGCCGCGAGATCTTCGCGCTGATATTGGTCGAAGCCGGCCTGCTGGGCTTGCTGGGCAGTCTCCTCGGCCTGGCACTGGGCATCCTGCTCGGTCGTGGCGCGGTTGGTCTGGTGACACAGACGATCAACGACCTCTATTTCGCGGTCACAGTGCGCAACGTTGAGATTAACCCGCTGGTACTGGCGAAGGGGGCTGGGCTGGGCGTGTTGGCTGCCCTGGTGGCGGCTGCCGGTCCCGCATATGAAGCGACTTCCGTGTCGCCGGTGAGCACATTACAGCGCTCAACAATTGAAGGCCGGGCGCGGCGGCTGGTCCCGGCGGCGACGGTCGGCGGCATAGTGCTCTTGGGGATAGGCGCTGTCCTGCTTGCCCTGCCGCTGCGCAGCCTGGTCCTTAGCTTTGCCGGCGTGCTGGCCATCTTGCTTGGCTTCGCTGCCCTCACACCTGGCGTGACAGTGCTAATCGCGCACCTGACGGCCCGACCGCTGGGATATCTCCTGGGACCAGTCGGACGCATGGCCCCGCGTGCGCTGAGTGGGGCACTCAGCCGCACCGGCCTGGCGATCGCAGCGCTTATGGTGGCCGTTTCGGTCTCTATCGGCGTGGGCTTGATGGTCCACGCCTTCCGCCTGACGGTAGATCGTTGGTTGAGCACGACCCTGCAGGCTGACGTGTACATCTCCGTCCTGGCCATTGCAGGTAACCGGCCTGATGTGCCGCTTGATCCCGCGCTTGAAGCCCGCGTAGCGGCCGTCCCTGGCGTCGAGACAGTGGAGGCCTTTCGCAACGCCCGCGTCGAAAGTCCAGACCTGGGAACAGTGGCGGTGTTGGCCGTGCAATGGCGACGCCTGCGCCAGAACAGACTCTTCGTTTGTGCACCGGGCGGACCTGCGGGTGCCCGCGCCGCCTTAGCCGAGGGAGCCGTGCTGCTCTCCGAGCCATTTGCCTATCGCCATCGCCTGACGTGTGGTGACCAGGTGACTTTGCTGACCGACGCGGGGCCACGTTCACTCCCTGTGGCGGGTGTCTTTTACGACTACTCGTCAGATCAGGGGCTCGTCATGATAGACTTGGACCGCTACCGCGCCCTGTGGCGCGACGCGTCGATTTCGTCGCTGGCTGTTTACGCCGCGCCGGGCGAGGACGTAGACGAACTGGTGACGCGGCTGCGAAAAGCACTGACAGGAGACGTGTTGCTTGTACGATCCAACCGGGGTCTGCGTGAGGCAGCACTGGGCGTTTTCGATCGGACCTTTGCCATCACCTATGCCCTCCAGTTGCTGGCAGTAGTGGTGGCTTTTATCGGTGTCTTGAGCGCATTGATGGCACTGCAATTAGAGCGTACCCGCGAGTTCGGGACGCTGCGGGCCATCGGCCTGACGCCAGGCCAACTGTGGAAGTTGACGCTCCTGGAGACGGGCTTGATGGGGAGCCTGGCTGGCGTGCTGGCCCTGCCCACGGGCCTGACGCTGGCGGCCATTCTGGTCTATGTGATCAACCGGCGCTCTTTCGGCTGGACCATCCAGTTCGCCCTGGCACCTGAAACCTTGGTGCAGGCTCTCCTGGTCGCCATCCTGGCCGCATTGTTGGCCGGGCTCTATCCCGCCTGGCGGCTGGCGCGCCTTTCACCGGCCGATGCAGTGCGGAATGAATAATTGGGGGCTCGACTTCATAATCGACGAGGGTCCCGGTGGCAGTACTAACATGGTAAAACTAAGGACTCGCAAAAATATAAGTTCCCGCATCATCGCATGTCATTCTGAGGCGAAGCCGAAGAATCCCCATTGAGTCGCCGGGGATTCTTCGGCTTCGCCTCAGAATGACATGCGGGAAGTAATTCTTTTACGAATCCTAATAGGTATCTGAGTTCACAAGATGAAACGGCGTGTAATATTTCTTATGATCTTAGCTGCCATAGCCGCCACAGCCTGGCTATGGAAAGCGCAGGCCAGACAGCCGAAGGTGGCGCGAGCACGGCTGCAGGCCAGCACTGCTGCCGACGTGAACGGCTTTGCCCGTGCGTATGAGCCGCGTCCCTTCGAGTTTCCGCGCGACCACGGTCCCCATCCTGAGTTCCAGACCGAATGGTGGTACTACACAGGCAATTTAGAGACGGCCGACGGTCAGGCTTTCGGCTTCCAGTTAACCTTTTTCCGGCGAGGGCTGGCACCGGGCATCGTCCATCGCGCCTCGAGTTGGGGGACCAACCAGGTCTACCTGGCCCACTTCGCTCTCACCGATGCCACGCAGGGCCACTTCGCAGCGACCGAACGCTTCAGTCGGGGTGCGGCTGGGCTGGCAGGCGCACAGGCAGATCCGTATCGCGTCTGGCTGGAAAACTGGGGGGTCGAGGCAATCGACGCTGAGCGTGTGCACCTCCACGCGTCCGATGGCGATCGTGCGCTGGATCTAACGCTCACGCCTCAGAAGCCGCCCGTCGCCCATGGGGATCGGGGCCTTAGTCCGAAGAGCGCCACACCAGGCAATGCATCTTATTACTACTCGTTGCCGCGACTGGCAGCGGAGGGCAGCATCTCACGCGGAGACGAGCGACTGCAAGTGCAGGGCAGTGCCTGGATGGACCACGAATATAGCACCAGTGCGCTGGCCCCTGACCAGGTAGGCTGGGATTGGTTCTCGCTCCAGCTCGACGATGGCTGGGAACTCATGTACTTTCAATTGCGCCGTGCTGACGGCTCGATCGAGCCAGTCTCTAGCGGCAGCCTCATCGCGCCGGATGGAAGCGTGACGCCGATCCACCATGACGATATCACGCTCGAAGTCCTCAACACGTGGAACAGCCCCCACAGCGGCGCGCGCCACCCGGCGCGCTGGCGTGTCCGCCTGCCATCTGCCGGGCTCGACGTCATCGTCGAGCCGCTGCTGGCCGATCAAGAACTCAACGTGTCCTTCGTCTACTGGGAGGGGGCAGTGCGCATCACCGCCACGCACACTGATACGCCGATAACAGGGCGCGGCTACGTCGAACTCACCGGCTACGCCCATTCGATGCAAGGTGAGTTCTAGGGAGGGCTCTACCCACTCCCCTTAAACCCCAACAGCCGCAGCGCGTTCGCCACCACCACCAGGGTGCTCCCCTCGTGAAGGACCACCGCCAGGCTCAAGCCCACCACGCCGGCGACGGAGGTGGCGACCAGCAGGAGGATGACTCCCAACGCAATGGCCAGGTTCTGACGGATGATGCGGCGCGTGGCCCGGCTCAGGCCGACGGCAAAAGGCAACTGGCTCAAATCATCGGCCATCAGGGCCACGTCGGCCGTTTCCAGGGCTACATCGGTCCCGGCACCGCCCATGGCGATGCCGACAGTGGCCTGGGCGAGGGCCGGGGCGTCGTTCACCCCATCGCCGATCATGGCCACCTGGCCATATTCGGCAGTCAGCGACTTGATAGCCTCCACTTTCTGCTCTGGCAGCAGGTTAGCCCGATAGTCGCTCAGCCCGGCCCATTGAGCAATAGCAGCCGCCACTCGCTCGTTGTCGCCCGTCAGCATTACCGTTTTGTGAATGCCCATTTGCTTCAATTTCTGTAGCGCCGTCCGGGCCGTCTGGCGGGGGGTGTCGGCCACGCCGATGATACCCAGGAATCCCACGTCGCCGTCCGGCACTGGTCCATAGACGACCATCGTGGTTTTGCCCTCCTGCTCTAGCTTCTGTACGATCGCTTGCAGGTTATGTGGCACAGGAATGCCCTCGGCTTCGAATAGCTTGAGATTGCCGATCAAGACCGGCTGTCCGTCCAGGGAGGAACGCACCCCACGCCCGCCCACCGCTTCCATATCGCCGGCATCGGGTAGGGCCAAACCACGGCCTTGAGCCGCCCGGACGATCGCCTGGGCCAATGGGTGGCTGCTGCGACTCTCCACAGCAGCGGCCAGGCTCAATAAGCCGTCAGCGGTAGAATCGGCATAGAGTGGCAAGTCTGCCTCACGATCCGGGCCGGCGACTGATGGCTGATGGCGGTCGGCGATCGGCGATCGGCGGTCGGCGGTTATCACGTCCGTCACTTCCAACTGGCCGCGCGTGATCGTGCCGGTTTTGTCGAAGGCCAGCGCATCGAGCGCGCCCAGAGTCTCCAGGTGGACGCCCCCTTTGATCAGCACGCCGTTGCGAGCCGCCTGGGCGATGCCCGCCAAAACAGATGCCGGGGTGCCAATGGCCAGGGCGCACGGACTGGCCGCCACCAGCAGCACCATCCCCCGGAAAAAGCTGTCGCTCCAGGCAGTCCAGCCCAATAAAGGGGGCAGGACGATAACCAGCACATCCAGCACCAATACAGCCGGCACAAAGATGCGGGTGAAACGCTCGGTGAAGCGCTGCGTTGGCGATTTTTGGCCCTGCGCCTCGGCCACCATTTGGATCACCCGGCTGAGAGTGGTATCCTGCGCCCGCTTGGTGACTTCAATCTCCAATGAGCCATCGCCGTTGACGGTTCCGGCGAACACCTCGTCGCCGCGCCCCTTATCCACGGGTACGCTCTCGCCGGTGATGGAGCTTTGATCCACCGCTGACTGACCTCTCACCACGCGGCCGTCGGAGGGGATGCGTTCGCCGTTCCGCACTAACACGACGTCACCCAGGTAGAGGTCATTCACCGGCACCTCCAGCTCCTGGCCATCTCGCTGCACCCGGGCCGTTTTCGGTGCCAGGTCAGCCAGGGACTGAATCGCATGGCGAGCACGGTCCATGGCGTAGTGTTCGCCAACGTGGCCCAGGCCAAAAAGGAAAAGCAGGAAGGCACCTTCAACCCACTCGCCCAAAATTGCCGCGCCGATGGCGGCCAAAAGCATCAGCACGTCGGTATCGAAGTGTAACTTAAAGAGGGCCGGCAGGGCGTGACGGCTGGCGTCGTAGCCGCCGGCTACATAAGCCAGGGCGAAAAAGCCGACCGCCACCGGCTGCGGCAGGCCGAAGAAGGTTTGGCCCGCCCAACCAAGGAGCAAGAAAAGGCCGGCCAAACCGATGAGAACCAGTTCCCAGTTACGCTGCCACCACGTCTCCTTTTTTTCGTCGATGACGTGGTAGCCAAGATGCTGAATACGGCGGCGGATGGCCCTGCGCCTGACCGCAGCGCTATCGTACTCAATCCACAGCCGGCCGGCAGCGTAGTTGACGTTGGCGGTCAACACCCCGTCCAGCCGCCCCAGACTGTGCTCGATGACCAGGCCGCAATCGGCACAATCCATGCCAT
>JAHELX010000341.1 GCA_024643945.1 Anaerolineales bacterium | reverse complement strand
GGCCGGCAGGCCGGCGCCCTACACCACATATTAATGAGAGGAAATGTCATGCCACCACAGGAGGAGAACTGCACGAAGCCGGCTGTTCTCAAAGTCGAAGATCGCGTCACGGTCAAAGACGCGACTAGCGGGGAGATCCGACAACTCGGCCGCCACGAAAGGATGGAGCCATGGACGTTGATGGCCGTATTGGAACTGAGGCCGGGCAAACCTGTCGCTGTGTTTGAAGATTTGCAGACCCACAACGGGTCCATCCTGTATGTAGATCAAGATGGGATAGTCCTGGAACTGGCCAAAACGCTGGTGCCGACGCGCGTCCCAGAAGACAGTTGCTACCGGGGGCATACCAAAGAGGAGATCCTTGCCTCCGAGCGTGACATTCTGGGCCGGGAGATCCTGGCCCAGGGAAAGGACCCCAGCTTTGAGGAGGTGGCTGCCTGCTTCCCTCCGATTCGCCGGGTGAGATACGGTCTGTACGAAGGCCCTCACACCTTCGTGGGCAGTCGCAACTGTTTCGATGTCGTGCCGATCTATTATTATGCTCCTGGCGGCGCGTGGCGCGTCAATCCCCTGGTCGTTGCCCCTGAGATCGGGGAAGTCATCGAGCAGGAGAGGCTCTGGGAAGGCCTGGTTGGTGGCTGGCTACCCGCAGTGCACTTTTCCTACCCTGTGCGCGAGGGATTGACCTGGGACAGCGTGATCTTTGGGGTGGTAGATCCACCCACGATGTATATCCAGCCCGCGTGGTATCGTTTCCTCAGGCTGGAGAACGGCGAAGTCACTGAGGCGCATTACATAGATTCCTACCTGCCCTATCCGTGGAAAACTGAGCCGGGGCCTGAACCGTTCTACACCGAGCTGTACAAGCTGCACAGCGTCTGGAGCAAGACCCTCGAAGGGGCAATGGAGCTTCACCTGCCCGAGGCGTGGATACCAGACTTTTGCCGCCACGCGATGGCCCAGGAGATGATCACCCGGGTGGGCAATCATCCCCGCTATGGTGTGCTCGACAGGAACTATGGCGCACCAGAGCACGATGGGTTCCAGGATGTCCTTAACAGTAGCGTCAACTGTTACCTGGAATGGAGGCTGTTTGACATCGCCAAGGGCTACCTCGAGAACTATTTCTCAGACTTTGTGCGCCAGGATGGGAGGATTGACTACCGGGGACCGGAGATCGGTCAATATGCCAGAATGTTGACCAATCTGGCGCAGTACTATGACTACACTGGAAACGATGAGCTCCTGTTGAAGTACGACCAAAAGATCAAGGCCATCGTGCGCATCCTGATGACGCGGCGGGAAGAAGCCAAGAAACGGCCCAAGCACGATCCGGCCTATGGCATGATTGCGGGCCGGCATGAGGCGGACATTAGTTTTGTCACTCCCACGCTTGCCACCCTCGACTACGAGCAGCCCTACTTCTCCAACAGTACGGAGGCATGGCGTGGCTTCCGTGACTTGGGGCGAACGTGGATTGCTGTTGGCGAGAAACGAAAAGACCCTGAACTGGTGGGGCGAGGGCAGGCCTTGGTAGAAGAGGCTGCGGAGCTGCAGGAGGATGTCTATCGTGCGATTGAGCGTTCGATCCTCTATGATACGGAGCCGCCCTGCCTTCCCTTGATTGCCGGCTCCCAGGTACCCTATGATGCGGCCCCCTATCGCAGCAGGCCAGAGTCCTTCGATGAGAACCGGGTGTGGTCCGAAATGATGCACTCAGGTATGGTTGCCAGGGAGACCATCGAGACCATACTCGCGTATTGTGCTACTCACAAAGGAGTGACCCTGGGCATCTTCGGGAATCGGGAGAGAGTCGTTGCCTTCCAGTGCTATGGGGAAGCCTACGGGCTCATTCAGCAAGATATGATCCACGAGTTCTTGCTCTTCTACTACACCCAGGCTGCTCATTTGCACACCCGTGGCACGTGGTCGGTCTTTGAGTGTGTGGACATGGATCGCGATCGGGGAGAGCATTTCCCATACTGTGCACCTGCGCAGGTGACCATCCCGACGGTCACCAAGTGGATGCTAGTGTTCGAGGATCCGCTTTCGTCAACGTTGTGGCTAGCCAAGGCGACCCCGCGGGCCTGGCTAGAGAACGGCAAGCGCATCAGCGTGAAGAACGCCCCCACCAGGTGGGGCAGAGTGAGCTACGAAGTTCTGTCGCAGTTGGACGAGGGGACGGTTCGAGCCAAGATCACGCTCCCCAAGGGCCTGCCCACAGCAGCGAAGCTCAGGCTGCGTATCCCGAAACCCCAGGCGATCAAGTCTGTGCAGGTGGATGGCAAGCCATGGAGCGCTTTTGATCCGCAAGAGGAGACCGTATCCCTCCCGTCCAAGGTCGTAGGCCCGATAGATGTAGAGGTTCGCTGCAGGTGAGAACGATACGCGATACTCAGATCGCCCCTCAATGGCAGGCAGATTTTCCTGCGGAGGAGTTTGTCGCCCGGCGGGGGAAGATATTTGACGCCATTGGAAGCGAGAGCCAGGCGTTGCTGCAGAGTGCCTCAGCGCCCCGTGGATATGTCGTCTTTCGCCAAACGAACGAGTTCTTCTACTGCTGTGGCCTCGAAACACCGCAGTCCTACCTTTTCATGAATGGCCCAGAGCGGAAAACCGCGCTCTATCTTGCTCCGCGGGGTGAGGCACAGCTCGGTGAGGGCGCTGCACCAGGGGTTGAAGATGTTGATCTGGTGAAGGGGATTACGGGTGCTGATGAAGTCTACGGCCTGGAAAAGCTTTCGGAACACCTGGCCGACGCGAAACTGGTCTACACCCCTCATGCCCCGGCTGGAGTCCGGGCCACGACCCACCACCACCTGCTTTTGGCGAACAAGATGGTGGCCCAGGATCCGTGGGATGGGCAGCCGTCGCGAGAACAGCGTCTCATCGGTCTTTTGCGCTCTCGATTTCCCAAAATGGAAGTGCGTGACCTGACGCCGATCCTGGATGAGTTACGGTCGGTCAAGAGCCCACGCGAGATCAACGTGATGCGCCGTGCGGGCCAACTTGGCGCCCTGGCCGTCCGCGAGGCCATGCGGGTGACGCGTCCAGGCATTCTCGAATACCAACTCGGCGCTCTGGCAAATTACATCTATGCGCTGAACGGTGCACGGGGCGAAGGCTATCATCCTATCGTCGCCAGTGGGGAGAATATCTGGCACATCCACTATTCTCTGAACAGCAGCCCCTTGAAAGACGGTGATCTGGTGCTGATGGACGTAGCCCCTGAATGTAACTATTAACCAGCGACATCGGGCGCATGTGGCCCATCAATGGGACCTACGCCTCCTGGCAGCGAGAGCTTTACGGCTACATCGTCGAGTACCACAAAGTGGTTCTGTCCAGGATTCGCCCTGGCGTGACGCCGGATCAGGTGATGGACGAAGCTGCCGAGGAAATGAAAGGGACTGGATTTATCGCCAGCGGAGCAGGGTATTACTTGAACGGGAGGCATATATGGAGGAAAGCGTGACTGAGGGAAGGAAAGCGTCCCATCGCAAATTCGTCCTGGCATGGAATCACGGTGGCATCACCGGCCTGAAATTGTTGGACGACGTTTTTAATACCGACTACATCTGGCAAGGCGAAACCCTGGGCGAGGTCGTGGTCCGCTACCGGCTTGATGAGAGGGACTGGCGGGAGGTAACTGCTCTGTCCTCGGGCGATATTCGCCGGATTGACGTCAGCGGCGAGGATGATCCAGAGGCTTTGACCTTCTTATACGAGGGCGACTCGCTGGGTGCCCACGGTATCCGAGACTTTCGGCTAACGGTACAGTTCACACGCAAGGAGGACAGCCTGGTCTGGACACTGCAATTTCGCAATAACACCGACCGGCTGCTCGAACTGGGCGACATTGGCCTGCCGCTACCTTTCAACCGGCAGTTCGTGGAGGATAATCTGGCGAATTACACCCGGGTCGTGGCCCGGCATAGTTTCATCTCAGGTCATGGATCTTTCATCTTCTGGGAACGACCTAACGGCGTCGGACCGTATCTCGTCATGACGCCGCTGGAGGGCACCAAACTGGAATACTACGAGGAGCACGAGCCCGACCGGAGTCGCAGTGTGCGCGCGCCCTATTGGGCCTACATCCACTCCGCGGTCAACGGCGCAAGTGAGACACGGGGCACGTGGCGGCAGCTCCACACCAGTGTGACCCTGGCCCCCAAGGGTACGCCAGGTGACGAGATCAACTACGGCTTCAAGTTCCGCTGGGCCGACGACTACGATGGAGTGCGGGATGTTCTCTACGAGGAGGGCCTGTTCGACGTTCACGTCGTGCCTGGCATGACGGTACCTGAGGATCTGTTCGCTGTGTTCTCGCTGCGGACGAAAAACAGGGACTACTCCATCACGCCGGAATACCCGGATCAAACCGAGATGGATTACCTGGGTGAGAAGGAGCCCGACACCCACGCCTACAAGGTCAAGTTCTCCCGGCTGGGGGAGAACCTGCTGACGGTGAACTATGGCGATGACAGGTACACGGTGCTCGAGTTCTTTGTCACGGAGCCGCTGGAGACACTCATCAAGAAACGAGCGGCGTTCCTTGTGAGCAAACAGCAACACCGCGACTCGAGCAAGTGGTACAACGGCCTGTTCTCCGTGTGGGATATGCGCAATAAGGTGCTGCGCGGGCCTGATGACACGGATGGCTTTGACGGCTGGTGGGGCTACGTCCTGGCCTGTGATGATACGGCCTTGCCCAAAGCGCCCTTCATCGCGGCCAAGAACGTGCACTATCCTGTGCAGGAGGAGATTGCCGCCGTCGAATACTACATTGACAACTTCGTGTGGGGCAAGCTCCAGCGCACCGATCAGGAGGAGCCGTATCCCTACTTCATCTACGGTGTTCCCAACTGGCTCGAGAACCGCTACAGCGAGCACGGTTTCGGTTCGGGGGGTAAGGACCTGGAGCACGTGTGGCGTAGCTATGACTATCCTCATCTGACCATGCTCTATTTCCACCTGTACCAGATCGCCAAGATGTATCCTGGCATGACGAAGTACCAGGACAAGGATGGGTATCTGGAGCGGGCCTTCGGCACGGCCAAAGCCCACTTTACCCTGGCAGGCATTGACGATCTCCCCGCAGGGGCGCGGGGATACTGGGCCTACACACTGGGTCTCTACAATGAACTGCTCATCATTGATCTCATTGAGGCCCTGTATGAAGAAGGCCGAGATGAGCAAGCGGATTGGCTGAAGAGCGAATGGGAGAAAAAGGTCAAATACTTCGTGTACGACGACCCATACCCATTTGATTCAGAATATCCCTTTGATACCACTGCTTTCGAGTCCTCACATGCCATCGCCAAGTACGGACTGGCAAACCCGGCGGCGCCGGACGAAAGCCTGTGGTACGACAAGTACAAGGACAAGTGGTATTCGCACCCACAGGTCAAACGCGAGGATTTTGAGCAATTCATGGAGAAGCAAATCCAGGCCAACATCGCCCTGCGGGGCTGGGTAGAGCCGGCCTACTACCTCCTGGGGAGCGATTACCGTGGAGGCATCTCTTCGCGGTACGCGCTGAGCTATATGTCTCAGGCAGGGGGCTGGGCGATTGCCGACTACGCCTTGTATCACACCAGCAATCCCGCGCCGTACCTGCGGCTTGGCTATGCCTCCTATCTGAGTTCCTGGGCACTGATGAACACCGGTACCCCAGAAACTAACTACGGCTACTGGTACCCCGGCGAAGAGAACGATGGCGCCTCTGGCTGGGCGATCACGCCCGAGAAGTACGGTCCGATGTGGATCAGAAAAGACAACCGCCGCGGGGCGTGGTTCTACGATGGCGAAATCGAGATCGGCTACTCCGCTGCGCTCCGCACGGCGGCGACGATTGTGACGGAGGATCCCCTGTTCGGCTTGTTTGCCTACGGCGGTCTGCTGAGGGAGGCCGATGACCGCATTGGGGTGATTCCCAGGGATGGCCTGCGCCAGCGCTTTCACGTGATCCGGGGCGAGCGGCGGCTGCATATACTCTTGGATCGAGACGGCTTTGCGGCTGAGCAACCCATCGTCGTGGACGACGACCTGCGCGAGATCCGGTTTACCCTGGAGAACCGAACGCGGGATCAACACGTCGCCATCCTGCGCCTGGCTGGTCTGCCGGCGGGTGACTACAGGGTGCACATTGACGGCGAACTGGCCGACCAAATCAGCCCCAGGGGGGACGAGTGGATCACTGTGGATCTGCCCGTAAGTCTGGGAAACGTTCATAATGTCGAGATTCGATCCCTATAAGGAGGTCTAAATGACAAAGACGGTATTGACCAATATCGCGCCACAGGACTTCTCGGCCGTAGGTGGCTTCTTGGGTCAGCGCTTCCAGGCCAATCGCGTCGGGCGGTTGAAAGACAGGATACTCTCTGAGGAGTTCATCCGCCTGCACGAGCGCAAGGTGCACCGCGTTCTTGGATTCACAAAAACCTACGACGACTGGTTCTGGCTGGGGGAACAAGTAGGCAAGTGGCTGGACGCCTCCGCCTATGCCGGTTTGATCGCAGACGATCAAGAGCTACTGGACAGAGTGCACGAAGTGGTCGAGCGTTTGGCCCGAAGCCAGGAGGAGGATGGATACCTTGGGGTCACGATTCGCCACCACCGGAACCCCGTGCGCGGCATGGAACTGTACGAGATGTATTACGTGCTGCACGGGTTGCTGGTA
>JAHELX010000340.1 GCA_024643945.1 Anaerolineales bacterium | reverse complement strand
GTTGGGAGCAGGGAGGAGGAGGTATGATCGACCTGAGCCGAAAAGTGGCCCTCGTTACCGGTGCATCGCGCGGTATTGGAGCTGGCATTGCCCAATGCCTCGCCGCCCAGGGTGCCCGGGTCGTCCTCAATCATCGTGACAGCGCCCAAGCCGTTGAGGCGGTTGTCGCTCCAATCCGCGAGGCCGGTGGCGAAGCCGTCGTCATTCAGGCCGATGTCAGCCAGAGCGCTGACGCCCAGCGTCTCATCAAGGAGACCATCAGCACCTTTGGCGGCCTGGACATCCTCGTCAACAACGCCGGTACCACGCGCGACATGGTCATTATGATGATGAAAGAGGATGACTGGGATATCGTCATCCGCACCAATTTGAACGGTACCTTTCATTGCTCCAAAGCGGCCGTGCGCCATATGATGCGCAAACGATATGGGCGCATCATCAACATTACCTCGGTAGTGGGGCTGGCCGGCCAGGCGGGGCAGACGAATTATGCCGCGTCCAAGGCGGGCATCATTGGTTTCACCAAGTCGCTGGCCAAGGAAGTGGGCCCGCGTGGGATTACCGTCAATGCCGTTGCCCCCGGTTTCGTGCCCACCGCCCTCACCGATGTGTTGTCGGAGGAGCAGCGTTCCCTTGCCATCGAAATGACGCCTCTGGGTCGCTTCGCCAGCGTGGAGGACGTAGCCAATGCCGTCGCTTTTTTGGCCTCCGACGAGGCCGGCTTCATCACCGGCCAGATACTTTCGGTAGATGGCGGGCTGGTGATGCAGTGACAAGGGTCGGTATAAGACCCTAAGGGTTTCCGAAACCCTTAGGGTCTGCCCCATGATAATTGGGGCTTGCATAGTCTGTAGTACCGTGGTAATATAATGGTAACTTTAACTTTTAGGCCTGGTACCTTAGCTTAGCGAGAATTGAGGCCAGATAGTTTCAGTGACTGAAGGTTCTGCTGATGTTCCCTTGGAGCAGAGGTTTATGGAACAAGCTCTCGGTACTGTAACAATCCATCCCTCTGTGCTCACTACCGTGGCCCGCCTTACATCGCTGGCAATGACAGGGGTTGCCCGCATGAGCGACGAGTGGCGGTTGGACGTGGAGCGGATACTGGGCCGGCCGGGAAGGGGAGACGGTGTCAACCTCTCCATTAAAGACAATGCCGTGACCGTTGACCTCTATGTGGTTGCTGAACCTGAGGCGAACTTGCTGCGGCTGGGACGCCAGTTGCAAAATGAGGTCAGCCGGGCTATTCAAGACATGGTCGGTATGGAGGTGTTGGCGGTCAACGTCTATATTCAAGACGTTGACTTTCCCTTCACGCGGGGTTACTGAATTGATCCGTAAGGACCCTTCCCGGAGCAGCCGGCCTGGTCATGGCCGTGCTCCAAAGGCAAAATGTCCGAAGCGTCGGGGTCCTCAGGTTTTGGCGGAGGGCAGTGCGCATGAAAGCACGTCGTCGCGCCCGTGCGATCGCACTTCAGGCACTTTACGAATTGGATTTTACCCAGCACACTCTGGAATATGCGTTGGGTTGTCAAATCAAAGAGCATCCCTTGCCGGAAGCTGCTACCTCGTTTGCTTTTCACCTGGTAGAGGGAGTTGTCGATCATGTTCCAGAGCTTGATCATGTGATGGGAGATCTGGCGCCTGAATGGCCGGTAGATCAGATTGCGGTGGTAGATCGCAACGTCTTGCGCATTGCTATCTACGAACTTCTCTTTGATTCAGACACACCACCCAAGGTCGCCATCAACGAAGCCGTCGAACTGGCCAAGACGTTTGGTAGTGATAGTTCGCCGCGCTTTGTAAATGGCGTGCTGGGCAGCCTGGCAGCTCAGGGACGCGATCGCATCCTTTCGACCCTGGCTCCAAGAGAGTATCCTTATGATGAAGCATCGAAGGTATAACGTATGGACTTCTTGGGCATTGGCCCGCTTGAACTTTTGGTTGTTTTGATTATCGCTCTTATCGTGGTCGGACCGGAACGATTACCTGAAATAGCTCGATCCATCGGCAAGACCTTGCGTGATCTGCGCGCTATGTCGCAGGGATTCAGCGCTGAGTGGGAAAAAGAGTTAAACCGCGTATCTCAGATTGAGGCGGGTGACAAAGGGCTCAAAAAGGCAGTGACCGAACCTTTCAAGGAAGCTCAGTCCGATCTTCAGCGCGCGCTCACTGGACCGCTGACTTCGCCATCGGATGGGTCAGCCGAGCCAGCCCCACCTAAGACGCAGCTCTCAAAACCCGATACCTCAGAGAAGGATGCCGGCGATGGCCACTCTTAATCCTCCTTCCACCCAAACCTCCGAGCAGTCCTCACAAGACGAAGAACTTGGGGCTGAAATGACCTTGTTGGATCACCTGGGTGAGCTGCGCAGCCGCCTGGTCAAGGCTTCCATTGCGTTGTTGATCACCACAGCCATCAGCTTCATCTTCGCCGACCGTCTGGTGGAGATTCTCAGCATCCCCATTGGTGGGCGCCAGGCCCTGGAGGCCATTGACGTCACCGAAAATATGGGCGTCTTTATGCGGGTTTCTCTCATCAGTGGGATGGTGCTGGCCATGCCGGTCATCGTCTATCAGCTCATCCGCTTCATCGTGCCAGGTTTGACCCGGGAAGAGCGCCGCTATCTGTGGATAGTCGTCCCCAGTGCCTCGCTCCTTTTCCTGCTGGGGGTGGCCTTTGCCTATTTTGTCATGCTACCCGTTGCTGTCCCCTTCCTCATCGGCTTCCTCAATATTCCAACCCGGCCCCGGCCCAGCACCTATTTTGGTTTTGTCAGCCGGCTGATGTTTTGGATTGGCGCCAGCTTCGAGACTCCCCTCATCCTGGCATTTTTGGCGCGATTGGGGATCATTACGCCCCAATTCCTCAAGCAAAATCGTAAATATGCGATCGTCCTCATCGCTCTCATTGCGGCTGCTATCACCCCCACCGTAGACCCGGTCAATATGCTGCTGGTTATGGCACCCCTGATGGTCCTCTACGAATTGGGGGTCTTCCTCTCGCGCCTTAGCTATCGGAAACGACAGGCATAGATATAATGCACGCATGGGGGTGTACCTCCCCGGAGGGGAGGTACACCCCCATGCGTTGGGTATAATAAAAGGAACATCCTTGCGAAGGTTCAAAACCTTCGCAAGGATCAACCAAGTTCAGTCAGACCCAAATAAAAAGGAGATTTCTTCAATGGAGAAGATTCGCGTGATCATTATGGGGGCGGCTGGCCGCGACTTCCATAATTTCAACGTATTCTTCCGGGATAACGAGCGTTATGAAGTCGTCGCTTTCACTGCCACCCAGATTCCCAACATCGAAGGCCGCATCTACCCGGCCCAACTGGCCGGGTCCCTCTACCCTCAGGGTATCCGCATCCACCCTGAGAGCGAATTGGACGACCTCATCCGCGATCTGAAAGCGGACCAGGTTGTCTTTGCCTATTCCGATGTGTCCCACGAGTACGTGATGCACAAAGCCTCCCAGGTACTGGCCGCCGGGGCCGATTTTCGGCTGATGGGGGCCAATAACACCATGCTCAAGAGCAGCAAGCAGGTGATCTCCACTGGCGCCGTGCGCACCGGCTGTGGCAAAAGCCAGACCACGCGCCGCGTGTGTGAGATCCTCAAGGAAATGGGCAAACAATTCGTCGTCGTGCGCCATCCCATGCCTTACGGTGACTTGGTGGCTCAGTCCGTACAGCGCTTCGCCGATTACAGCGACCTGGACCGTTACCATTGCACCATCGAGGAGCGGGAGGAGTACGAACCCCACCTGGACCGGGGGACGGTTGTCTACGCTGGGGTGGATTACGAGGCCATTCTGCGCCAGGCTGAGGGCGAAGCCGATGTAGTGGTCTGGGACGGTGGCAACAACGACTTGCCTTTCTTCAAGCCCGACCTGCACATCGTGGTGACTGACCCGCACCGGGCCGGCCACGAGAAGACCTATCACCCGGGTGAGGCCAACCTGCGCATGGCTGACGTGGTAGTCATCAACAAAATTGATACCGCTGACCTGGCCGAAACGTCCAAAGTGCGCGCCAACATCGAACTATTGGCGCCCAATGCAACTGTGGTAGACGCTGCTTCGCCCATATTCGTCGACGATCCGGCCCGCATCCGGGGCAAGCGCGTGCTCGTCATCGAGGACGGCCCGACTCTTACCCACGGCGGCATGACTTATGGGGCTGGCATCGTCGCGGCCCGGCGCTTTGGTGCCGCGGAGATCATCGATCCCCGCCCCTACGCGGTGGGCGACATCGCCCGGACATTCGAGAAATATCCCGACACGGGGCCCCTGCTGCCGGCTATGGGCTACGGTGAGGAGCAAATCCGGGACCTGGAAGCGACCATCAATGCCACGCCCTGCGATGTGGTCATCGCTGCCACTCCCATTGACCTGCGACGCGTCTTGCACGACATCCGGCACCCCATGGACCGGGTGCGCTACGAATTGCAGGAGATCGGTCGCCCTACCCTGACCGAGATCCTGGCCGAACGGCTGAAGGCATAGTGATCTAAAAAACAGGGCGGCATCCTCATGCCGCCCTGTTTATTTCATCTGGTCATTGGCGACTTCTGAATTGGACGCGGATTAACGCAGATAAAATATTAAAAATCCGCGTTAATCCGCGTCCTAAAAAAACTCGCCGGCCTCCAATAATTCATTTCCTCGCTCTTTAGGTTTCTGGCAAGGATGGCACTAATCGTTCAGTCGCCCGCTCGGCGGCGCGATACACCTCGCGCAAGGGGACGCCGTTCGACTCCGCCAGCCGCCGGCAATCGTCGTACTCGGGTGCCGCTTTGACCTGGCCCTCGCCCCAGCGGGCTACCTTGACGCGGACTGCGCCATAGGGCGTCTCGACCGTCTGCATCTCCCTCGCCAGGCAGTGCCGCGTCACCAACTGCTGCCGTACCCCCAGCGTGCTGGTTTCGGCGAACAGGATCGCCATCAGTTCGTCGGCGCCGTCCGGCCGGCAGATGAGGCGCAGCAGCGTCGCCGGCCGGTTCTTTTTCATCTGGATAGGCGACAGAAAGACATCCAGTGCGCCAGCCTCGAACAGGCGGGCCATCACGTAGTCGTAAATCTCCGGGTTGAGATCGTCAACGTTGGTCTCCAGCATTGCCAACGTCTCGGTCACCGCATCATTCGGCGCTGCCTGCTCACCCAGCAGCAGGCGCAGCACGTTGGGGATAGGTAAATCGCGGCCCCCGGCCCCATAACCGACGGCCGTCAACGTCATCGCCGGGATGGGGCCGAAGCCGGCTGCCAGTGATGACAGGAGCGCTGCTCCCGTAGGGGTGACCAGTTCCATGTCCAGGTCACTGCCCACTACCGGCACCCCTTCGAGCAGAGCGACTGTGGCCGGCGCCGGTAGCGGGATCAGCCCGTGAGCGCCGCGTACAAAGCCCCGGCCCATCGGCAGCGGCGATGCGTATATCCGTTCAACCCCCAGCGCATCCAGGCCGGCTAGCGCGCCGGCCACGTCGACGATGGTGTCTACAGCCCCCAGTTCGTGCAAATGCACCTGGTCGAGGGTAGTGCCGTGAATGTTTGCTTCCACTTCGCCCAGTCGCCGGAAGATAGCTAGCGCCTGTTCCTGGATGGCTGGGGACAGGTCGCTCTCCAGCACGATGGCCTCGATCTCCGGCAGGTGACGCGCCGGCACATCCTCGGCGACGAGCACGTCCACTTTGGTGGCGCTGAACCCATTTTTAAGGACCTGTTGGCAGCGCAGCTCAAAGCCGTCCAGCCGGAGATCGGCCAGGCGCGCGCGCAGCGTTGCCTCTGGCAGCCCGGCGTCGAGTAGCGCGCCCAGAATCATATCTCCACTGGCGCCCGCGATGCAGTCAAAGTAGGCAATCTTCATCTTTCGTCGCATCCCTGGATCCGGCGCAGGATGAGATGCGCGTAGAGTCCCGCCCCAAAGCCGTTGTCGATGTTGACCACGGCCACGCCCGGGGCGCAGGAATTGAGCATGGCCAATAGCGCACTCAGCCCAGCGAAGTTAGCCCCATAACCCACGCTGGTGGGCACGCCGACCACCGGGCAGGCAACCAGCCCGCCGACGACGCTGGTCAGCGCGCCCTCCATGCCAGCCACGCTGATGACTACCTCGGCGCCAAAGAGCCGCTCTCGCTCGTCCAGCAAGCGGTGCACGCCGGCCACCCCTACATCGTAAGCCCGTTCGGCCCGGCTGCCCAGGAACTCGACCGTTTGCGCCGCCTCTTCGGCCACCGGCAGGTCCGAGGTGCCGCCGCTGACGACCAGTGCGTAGGGGGCATCGTCTGCAGGTGGGGGGAGCTCGCTGCGAGCCAGGGTCAGCAGATGAGAGGTGGGATCGTAGCCGGCAGCCGGCAACTGGCTCTGGATGCCGGCTGCCATTTCGGCCGACACGCGCGTGGCCAGCACGCGATCATGGTGCTGCCACAGCCGCGCCAGGATGCCGGTCGCCTGCTCAACCGTCTTGTTCTGACAAAAGACGACCTCGGGCAAGCCCTGGCGCAACGAGCGATGTACGTCCAGCCGGGCATAGCCGATGTCGTCGTAGGGCAAGTCGCGCAGCCGGCCCAGCGCCTGGTCCACGCTGACCTGCCCCGCCTGTACTTCAGTCAACAAATGTCGGAGTTTATTAGTGTCCATATAAGATGATCGATCCTTGAGAAAACCTTTGACTCACGGACGGAAAAGAACACGGACATTTTTTC
>JAHELX010000339.1 GCA_024643945.1 Anaerolineales bacterium | reverse complement strand
ACAGGCCGTCCAGGCCCTGTTGGCCGGAGCAGAAGTCGTAGAAGCAGAGTTCGCGCGGGGACTGGACATCCTGGGTACCGGCGACATGGGCATCGGCAACACGACACCCTCGGCGGCCATCGCCGCTGCCATAACCGGCCACTCCCCGGCCGAAGTGGTAGGCCGGGGTACCGGCGTAGATAATGGGGGCCTGGATCGCAAGATTGCTGCGGTGCAGCGTGCGCTGGCGGTCAACCGGCCCGACCCGGCCGATGCCCTGGACGTGCTGGCTAAAGTCGGGGGCTTCGAGATTGGGGGACTGGCGGGGGCCATGCTGGCCGCAGCCGCTCACCGCCGGCCGGTAGTGGTGGATGGCTTCATCTCCACCGCAGCGGCCATGATCGCCGTCGGCCTGGCACCCCGGGCTCGCTCTTACCTCATCCCAGCCCACCGTTCCCAGGAGCGCGGGCATCGCATCATGCTGGCCTGGCTCGGCCTGGAACCTTTGCTGGACCTGGACCTGCGCCTGGGGGAAGGGACCGGCGCGGCGCTGGGCATCTCTCTGGCCGAAGCAGCCTGCAAGATCCTGAACGAGATGGCAACCTTTGGCGAGGCAGGAGTCTCGGAGAAAGATGTGAAATGAACGTGCGGCGCGCAAGGATACTCTGTCTGGCCTTGCTGCTCGACTTGCTGCTGGGAGATCCACCCAATCGCATCCATCCAGTAGCCGGCATGGGAGCGGCCATCGCAGCGGCGCAACGCCGTGCGCCGCGCCAGGGCCGTCTGGCCCGGCTGGGTTATGGAGCCTTACTGGCCGTGGGCGGTGCCGCGAGCGCGGCCGGCCTGGGCTCTCTGCTGGAACAAGCCACTGCCCGCCTGCCGGGGGCCAACCCCAGGCCCCCGGCAGGCGGCAGGTGGGTGAGGGCCGGGGGCTGGCCCCCGGCCTCCAGCAGATGGGTGAGGGCCGGGGGCTGGCTGGCGGAGGCCGGGCTGCTCAAGATGACCTTCTCCCTGCGCGGGCTAACCGCGGCTGCCGACGAAGTCCGAGCAACGCTGGCGGCCGGGAACCTTTCGGAGGCGCGCCGTTTAGTGAGCTGGCATCTGGTCAGTCGCGAGACTACCACCCTCAGCCCCTCCCAGGTGGCGGCGGCAACCATCGAGTCGGTGGCTGAGAACACATCGGATGGCGTGGTAGCCCCTTTGCTCTACTATGCTTGGGGTGGACTGGCGGCGGCTCTGGCCTATCGCTTTGTCAACACCGCCGACGCCATGTTGGGCTACCGGGACCCGGCCCACGAATGGCTGGGCAAAGTCCCAGCCCGCCTGGACGACCTGGCTAACCTGCTGCCGGCACGCGTGACCGCCGGGCTGCTCATATTGGCGGCGGCCCCGGCCGGCGAGGACCTCGCGGGGGCATGGCGGGTTTGGCGGCAAGACGCAAGTAAAACATCCAGCCCCAACGCCGGCCATCCGATGAGCGCCATGGCCGGCGCTTTGGGTGTGAAGTTGGAGAAAGTTGGCCATTACCAGTTGGGAGCCGGGGGATGCCCTCCTGCACCTGGAGACATTGGGCGCGCCGTACATTTGAGCCGCGTGGCCATAGTGCTGGCCGCCGGCCTGACGGCCTGGTTGACGGCACGAGCCAGAGGGCAATAACGGATGGCCGAGCTCAGGGCATTTCGCTGATGCTGTGAATCCAGTCCCCATATTGTTGAGCCACCCGTATCAGGCGCTGGTCGGCCGTCCAGAAGGCGCACTTTAGGGCTTCGGCCAGTGCCAGATAGTGAGCATCATAGGCCGTCGTTTGTCCCAAACGATCAGCCCATCTCAGGGCCATTCGGTGCAGATCCGCTGTAGGGGGAACTAACCGCACACTGAGGTCTAACAATGTTTCCAGAGAACGCTCAGCATACTCTATGGACAGACCACCCAGAGTAATTGCTTTGCGCAATCCAGAGGTGACCTCATACCCCCACAGATCCGGGGCATAAACAACCATCCGCCTTTCGTGCCAGGCCCGCCAAAGTTGCTCAACCTGCTGACTGTACGGGAGGGGAAGGACAAGCGCCAGAGTAATATTAGCATCCACGACCAAGCTCATGAAGGAGCCTCGAAACCAAGGGTCGTGGCCTGCTGCTGGGCACGCTCCTCTCGCACTATGGCGACCACGTCTTCTGTGAGAGGACCGTAGCGCGCTTCGAACTCGGCTCGCAGGCGACGCGCTCGAGCGAGTACCTGCTCTATATCCGGATTGCCAGTGATGTCCTGGTAAGCCTCATAGCTGAGCAATACAGCCTTGGGCCTGCCTCGTGAGGTCAAAACGACCGGCTCTTGAGTGTGGACAACCCGGTTGATCAATCTGGATAGCTGACGGCTGGCGTCTCGAATCCCAATGAACATAGGAAAATCTCCTTGTATAGACTGTCTGTATTATACTTACAAATACGATGAACTGCAACTTATGAAAGATAACCGTGTCCTCTCACCCCGGCCCGAAACAATGGCGATATCGCCGGTTCACCACGGCGCTCTGGACTACGCCGAACTGGAGCAATTGGGGCTGGACCCGGAGGCGATTCTGGACTTCAGTGTCAACAGCAATCCCTACGGCCCCTCACCCGCAGTGCGAGAGGCCGTGGCGCGCGTTCCTCTGGACCGCTATCCGGACCGGGAGGCGCTGGTCCTGCGCCGCGCCCTGGCTGAGCGCCTGGACGTCGCACCCGCCCGGATCGTAGTCGGCAATGGGACGGCCGAACTGATCTGGCTGGTGGCTTTCGCTTTTCTCCAGCCCAAGGATCGGGTGTCGGTAGTCGGGCCGACGTTTGGGGAATATCGTCGGACGGTAGCCCTGATGGGCGCGCAAGTGCAGATGTGGATCGCTTGCCCGGAGCGGGAATTTGCCGTGAACTACGAAGAGGTGGAGCAGTGCTTGCAAGAGACAAAGCCTCGACTGGTTTTCGTGTGTAATCCCAACAATCCCACAGGGACTATCTTGTCCCCGGAGGTGATGGCGGCCTGGGCATACACCCATCCCGGCACCCTCTTCGTGATAGACGAGGCTTACCTGGCCTTCGCCCCTGGCTTGCAGTCCGTCTTGAACATGGGAGCAGACAACATCCTGGTGCTGCGCTCCATGACCAAGGATTACGCCCTGGCCGGGCTGCGCCTGGGCTACGCCGTGGGCCACGTCCGGGTAATCAGGGCCTTGTCCCAGGTCCGTCCTGCCTGGAACGTGAACGCTTTGGCTCAGGCAGCAGGGCTGGCTGCACTGGGTGACGAGGCGCATCGGCAGCAGTCCTTACAGGCGCTGGCCCAGTCCAAGGAGAAGCTGGTGGCCGGCCTGGCGGAACTGGGTCTGCCTCCCCTGCCCTCGGCAACCCACTTCTTCCTGGTGCCGGTGGGGGATGGCGCGGCTTTCCGCCAGGCGCTGCTCCGGCAGGGAATCCTGGTACGCGATTGCGCTTCCTTCGGCTTGCCCGCCTATGTACGCATCGCCACCCGTCGCCCGGAGGAAAACGCCCGGCTGCTGGAAGCGATTCGCACTATCTTGTCAGGGGATATTTGATTCTTTTGTATTACGTACTGCGTACTGCGTGTTGCGTGTTGCGTGTCAAGGGATTCCTCGTCGTTTCACTCCTCGGAATGACATGGTGTGGGGTAACGAGTTCACTTGATACGCACTACGCAACACGCAACACGCAGTACGCAATACGCAGTAACTCGCCAGGAGACGCAATGACCGCAAAAGTACTCATGATACAGGGCACCAGTTCCTCCGCCGGCAAGAGCCTGCTGGTGACGGCAATGTGTCGCATCTTCGCGCGGCGCGGGGTACGGGTAGCCCCCTTCAAGGCACAAAACATGTCCAATAACGCCGCCGTGTGCGCCGATGGATCCGAGATTGGCCGCGCCCAGGCGGTACAGGCGGCCGCTGCCGGACTCGAGCCGACGGCGGATATGAACCCTATTCTCCTCAAGCCTGAGGCGGACGCCCGCTCCCAGGTGGTCGTGATGGGCCGCCCCTGGCGCACCCTGGCGGCAGGGAGGTATTACCAGTACCGGGATGAGCTCTGGCCGGCGGTGACGGCGGCGCTGGACAGGCTGCGAGCGGATTACGAACTGGTGATCATTGAGGGGGCGGGTAGCCCGGCCGAGCTCAACCTGCGGGCAGGTGACATCGTCAACATGGCTGTGGCCCGCTACGCGCAGGCCCCGGTACTGCTGGTGGGTGACATTGATCGGGGGGGCATCTTCGCCCAATTGCTGGGCACCGTGTGGCTGCTGGAGTCGGAGGAGCGAAGCCTGGTGCAGGGGCTAATCGTAAACAAGTTTCGCGGCGACCTGGGCCTCTTCGCGGATGGGGTGCGCATTCTGGAGGAACGGGGAGGCGTGCCGGTGTTAGGCGTGGTCCCCTATCTCCACGACCTGGCCATCCCCGAGGAAGATGCCGTGGCGCTGGAAACCGCGGCCGGCGGCTGGCACCCGGCCTCCGGCGTGGACATCGCAGTCATTCAATTGCCGCGCATTGCCAACTTCGACGATTTTGACTCATTGGCCGCCGAACCAGGGGTAGGGGTGCGCTATGTCTCCTCGCGCCAGGCACTGGGGTACCCTCAGGCTATCATCCTGCCTGGCACCAAGAGCACACTAGCCGACCTGGCCTGGCTGCGGGCGCAAGGGTTGGCTGAAGCGATTCAGGAATTGGCCAACACCGGGACGGCGGTGGTGGGCATTTGTGGCGGCTACCAAATGCTAGGCCAAGTGGTCCGGGACCCGGGCCGGGTCGAATCACCGGATGAGGAAGTGCCCAGCCTGGGCCTGCTGCCGGTAGAGACCGTCTTCGAGAGGGAGAAGGCTACCCATCGGGCGCAGGCGCGGCTGTTGGGCGGTCCCGGCTGGCTGGCCGCCCTGGCCGGCCAGGTGGTGCATGGCTATGAGATTCACATGGGGCGCACCCAAGGGAGTCGTGCATGGCTGGAAATCAGCGAACGAAACGGCACACCGGTAAGTGTGCAGGACGGGGCGGTGAGTGGTAATGGGCAAGTGTGGGGCTGTTACCTGCACGGCCTGTTCGAGAACCAGGCGCTGCGCCGGGCCTGGCTGACCAGCCTGGGTTGGCGCGAGGAGGGGCGACCGGCTTGGACAACGGTTGAGCACGAAGCAGCCTTCGAGCGCCTGGCGGATGCGGTGGAAGCCGCACTGGATATGGAGCGGTTGGAGGCTATCACATCATAACAAGTATGAACGTCAACATCCGTTTTGAGGATGTCTAACCCTCTCAACGGATGCAGTAGTTGACGGTAATGCCCCCTATGCCGCTCTTGGCTGTGTTGCCCGCCGTGTCCTGGGCCTGGATAAACCACTCCAGAGTTCCCCCCTGTCTGGGTGCGTTCAGATTAGTCTGGTAGATGTTGGTACCAGTCAGAGACATGGGGGCTGTCTGCCAATCTCCCTTCCCCAGCCGATACCACAACGCCACCGCTGCCACACCCCGGTCGTCGGTTACCAACGCGGTGAAGGTGGCCTGAGTTGGGCCGCAACCGCTGCTGTTCCAAATCACGTTGGGATTGGCAGTGGCTCTGTTAATAGAGGGTGGCTGGGTATCGGCCGGCTGGGTGACGGTCACAGTGACAGCACGGGTCTCCTCGCCGCCGGTCAGCAGCACGATGCGCATGGTATAGGTGGTGGTGTTCCCAGGGCAAATATCCTGGCTGCCATGCCCGGGCACGCCGATGCCCTCGATGTACACTTCGCGCACGTTGTCCACGTCCCAACGTAGGGTGGTGCATTGCCCGGCAACCAGGTTTTCATTGTCCACGCGGAAGTTGATCTGCGGTGGCGGAGGTGGCGATGGAGTCAAGGTGGCTGTGGGCGTCGGCGTATCGGTGCCGGTCGGGGTCGCCGTCGGGGTGGCGGTGGATGTGGACGTGGGGGTCTCCGTTGGCGGCGGGGTGCCGGTAGGAGTCGCCGAAGGCGTCAACGTTAGAGTCGGCGTGTCGGTGCTGGCCGGCGCTGGAACGCTGGGCGTGGCTGTGGGTGTTGCGGTTGGCGTGTCGGCGGGAGGTGGTTCCGCCACGGTGGGAGAGGGCATCGCCTCGCCGATCCGGATACGGGCCGAAGCCGGTGGGCTGCTAGTCCCAGCAGTATTTACTGCCCGCACCTCGAGCAGATATTCCCCGTTGGCGGGCGGCGTCCACGTTTGCTCCACGTTTACCAGGGGGCGCGCCGGGTCGGAGTTAGCCACGCGCTGGGCCAAAACCCCATTGACCCACAATTGCACCTCGAGGATTTGCCCACCGGGCTCAGGCCGGGCATGGGCCTGCACTGTCAAGGGCGCCAGGGGATGCTGGCTGCCATTCAGTGGGCGGTCCAGCCACACCGCCGGGCCGGCCTGGGCCATCTCCTGCGGCCCGCAGGCTGTCATCAAAGCCAGGATTAGCAACACAAGCAGCAAGGTTTGTCGTTTCATCACGTCTCCCCCTATCCCATCCTGTCCCGCATAATGAACGCAATACGCAGTACGCAATACGCAGTACGCAATACACAACATGCACTACGCAATTACTCCAGATAGAACGTCGTTTCCAGTTCGTTGTCCCCCGGATCGGGGTCAGCAAAGGTGACCGGCTCTACGCTGACATGGACAGTGGTCGTCCATCCCTCCTCCACGCTGAAGGGTAAGGACAGGTTGGTGGCGGTGTTTACCGGCAGCGTCAGCGGCAGCTCCT
>JAHELX010000338.1 GCA_024643945.1 Anaerolineales bacterium | reverse complement strand
CACTTCTTCATAACGTTTCAAAATTGAATATAAAGCGCCGCATGTTCCGGGCTTCCTTTCGCTGGTGGAAGTACATCCTGGGACTTTGTGAGCACTTGTTCATGAATAACTTCGCACTTTGGAATGGAAGTTAGGCATAAAACCGCCACAAGAATACGAAGTTGTTTTTGAACAAGTACAAAGAAGACTCTCGGAGAAGAGAGGAGCAAACAGTGAAGAAAAAGTTGCTAGTTGCAGCGGCCGGTCTGCTCTTGCTGATCCCAGCAACAGGGTGTGGAGGGTCTGGTGCGGGTGAGTCTGCCGGCACCGCACCGACCAGCGGCCCTGCTACTCCCACCCCGGCCGGGCCACCTACCCCTACCCGGATCATGCTGGCAACTCCTACCCCCATGCCAGCTCCGCCGACCCCTACTCGGCTGCCGCCTACCCCTACCGCGGAGGTAACGGCAGCGCCGGAACAAACAGAACAAGCAGAAACCCCGGAAGCACCACAAGCCCTGTCTGTCACCGACATCATGATCGAAATCCCGGCCGGTCCCTTTACTATGGGCAGCGATGAAGGGGATCCCGAGGACGCTCCCGCCCATGAAGTGGATCTCCCCGCCTTTGAAATCGACAAGTTCGAGGTGACCAACGCCGACTTTGCAGCGTTCGCAGATACGACGGGTTATGTGACCTTTGCCGAGAAGCAAGGGGTCAGCACCTGGCGCGATGAGCGGGGTACCGGTGAAGACAACCACCCAGTCACTATGGTAACCTGGGATGACGCCCAGGCCTACTGTAAGTGGCAGGGCAAGCGGCTCCCCACCGAAGCCGAATGGGAGAAAGCTGTCCGAGGGGACGATGGGCGTAGCTTCCCATGGGGAAATGAATGGGATCCGAACAAGGCGAACGTGAAAGAAAGAGGATTGCGTGGCACGGCGGCTGTGGGCAGCTTTGGCGACGGGGCCAGCCCTTACGGCGTTGAAGATATGGTCGGCAACGTGTGGGAGTGGACGGCCGATTGGTACCAACCCTATCCGGGCAATTCCACTGAGGATCCCTACTATGGAGAACGGTTCCGCGTAACCCGAGGCGGTGGTTGGTTTGACGAGGAAGCGCAAGCCACAACCTTTAACCGCAATGCCGCCGACCCAAACAAAACAGCTAATGATGACCTCGGCTTCCGCTGCGCGCGTTAGCGGTTAGCTGATAGCAACTGCCGGCCATCGGCCAAGAGCCGTGCGCCAGGAAGGAGGGATGCATTTCGAACTACGAAGTAACACCCCACGCTGGCTGGTGCCCTGTCAAGGCTAAGCTGACAGGCAATTTTGACACCTAAGGTGCCTGCTCTTATGCGTCAAGTCACCGTCGACAGGGTACTAGCACAATGCCATTTGAACTGCAGAGTTATCACAATATCCCAAGGAGGGGAAACATGCGCAAGAAACTCTTCAGTCTGCTGATTTTGGCTACATTGGCGGCCAGCCTGTTGCCGGCGGCTGTGATCGCTGCACCGCCAACGCAAGCGGGCGGCAAAACTTACACCATTCAGAAAGACGATTGGCTGTCGAAGCTGGCTGATAAAGAATACGGCGACTCGCTGGCTTATCCAGCTATCGTCTACTACAACAACAAAAAGGCTGCCGAAGATGAAACGCTGACCGTCATTGCAGACCCAAACGTCATTGAGGTCGGCTGGACCATCTACCTCCCCGGCCCTGAAGAAGCCACCGCTTACCTGATTGGTAATGTTCCCGGCGGCACGTACAACGAAGCACCTATGCTGGCCGAAATGGTTGCTGCCGGTGAGCTGCCACCGGTCGATGAACGGCTGCCTGACGATCCATTGATCATCCCTGTGGTCGACGAGATTGGCCAGTATGGCGGCACCTTGCGCCGAGGTTTCCTGGGCCCCTCGGACCATAACAACTATGTGCGGATAGTATACGACGCCCTGGTCCGCTTCTCGCCGGATGGCGGCGAGGTGATTCCCCATATCGCCGCGGGCTGGTCGTCCAACGAAGACTTCAGCCAGTGGACAGTCCGGCTGCGACCAGGTGCCAAGTGGTCCGACGGCACACCTTTCACCGCCGACGACATCATGTTCTGGTACAACGATATCCTCCTGAACCAAGACCTGACTCCCAGCGTCCCGAGCTGGATGCAAAATCCGGATGGCTCGACGGCCACAGTCGAAAAGGTAAGTGATTACTCGGTGCGCTGGACCTATAGCCAGCCCAACACTGCCTTCCTGCTGGATCTGGCCAATAAGGACGGCGCCGACAAATCCATCAGCAACTTGGCCTTTGTACCAGCTCAGTATATGAAACAGTTCCACCCCTCGTATGTAGACGCGGCTGAATTGGATGCCAAAGTCAAAGAGGCGGGGTTTGACACCTGGACCGAACTATTTGCCGTCAAAGTAATGCCGCACCTCAACGCCGATCGCCCCAGCATGGCAGCCTGGGTGCCCGACAACTCCACCGTGTCCGATCCGGTCTTCACCATCAAGCGCAATCCTTATTACATCGGCGTGGACCCGGCCGGCAACCAATTGCCCTACCTCGACGAGGTCCGTTTCACCTTCTTTGCTGACCAGGAAGCCCTGAACCTGGCCGCTGTTGCCGGCGACTTCGACTTCCAGGCCCGGCACGTCAACATGAGCAACTACCCGGTCCTGGTTGAGAACCAGGAAAAGGGTGGCTATCGCGTCATCACCTGGCCCACCTTCGGCGGCTCGGATGCGGTTCTCATGTTTAACCAGACCTTCCAAAACAACCCGACCATTGGCGAATTGCTGCGTACCCGGGATTTCCGCATTGCCCTGTCATACGCCATTGATCGCGACAAGATCAAAGAGTTGGCCTTCCTGGGGCTGGGAGAAGCCCGCCAGGGCGTGCCAGCACCCTTCCATCCCTACTATCCGGGCGATGAGTGGGCCTATAAGTATACCGAGTATGACGCGGCCACGGCCAACCAGATGCTGGACAGTGTCGGTATGACCCAAAAGGATGCTAACGGCTTCCGCCTGGCGCCCAATGGCGAGCCGGTAGATATCGAGCTTCAGGTGATTCCTCAGTTCGGTAACTGGCCGGATGTGGCTCAGATCATCGTCGAGAACTGGGCCGGCGTAGGGGTCAAGGCTCACATCGAAATCCGAGAGCGCGCACTCGGTTTCCAGTTGCGCGACACCAACGATCTGATGGTCGAGATGTGGAATGAGGACACCACCGGCTTCCCCTTCAGTGGTCAACCCAAGATGGATCCTCGCAGTCAACCTGCCCTGACCTTTGGCCCCCTCTACAGGCAATGGTATCGAACCAATGGCGCGGAAGGGATTGAGCCGCCGCCCGAAGTCAAGGAGATCGTCAACATCATCGACGAGGCCAAGGTTTCCGGCCGAGGCCGGCAGATTGAGCTGGCTCAAGAGCTGTTCAAGAACTGGGTCGACAATCTCTGGGAGGTCGGCACCGTAGGGCTGACCCCCATGATCCAGGGCGTAGTCGTGGTCAACCAAGACCTGCTCAATGTACCCGCGGTGGCAGGGAATGACTGGCCCTTGCGGACGCCGGGTGATACCCGCCCCGAGCAGTACTTCTTCAAGCAGTAAATGTAAAAGAACCGGGTTTCTCGAGCGGGTAACACTGGTATCTAAGAATTTGCCCACGTGGGCCAACGACCCCAGCTTCAGCCCACGTGGGCAGTTCTTAACGCCTGAGGTAAGCCATATGCTCCAATATATTATCAAGCGCTTGCTGCTTTTACCACTCCTGCTTTTTATCTTTTCAGTCTTCGCTTTCGTCATCATCCAGGCCCCACCTGGCGACTTTGTGACCGCCTACGTTGCCGAGTTGGCCGCGTCGGGGTCTTCGATGGACCAGACCCAGATAGATGCCATGCGGGAACTCTACGGTCTGGACAAGCCGATGCACGTTCAATATCTTAAATGGATGGGGAGGATAGTGAGAGGCGACCTGGGTGTATCGCTGGATTGGCAGCGTCCTATCACTGAGCTGATAGGAGAACGCCTTTTGTTGACAGTCATGCTGGGGGGCTTTACCTTCGCCTTTACCTGGGCTGTGGCCGTCCCCATTGGCATTCTCTCCGCCACCCGCCAATACTCGTTCTTTGACTACTTCTTCACAGTCTTCAATTACTTTGGCGTGGCCACGCCGACCTTTATGACAGCACTGGTACTGATGTGGCTGGCCTTTTCTCACTTTGGCATCAGCGTCACCGGCCTGTTTTCACCCCAGTACGTGGATGCGCCCTGGAGTTGGGGGCGGGTGGTGGACCTGCTCAAGCATATCTGGCTGCCCATGGTTATCCTGGGAATGGACGGCACCGCCCGGCTGGCCCGGGTGATGCGCGCCAATCTGTTGGACGAACTGAAAAAGCCTTATATGGAAATGGCCCGGGCAAAAGGCTTGTCCGAGTGGAGCCTCGTGCTGAAGTATCCGGTACGGCTGGCTATCAACCCCTTGGTCAGCACCATCGGTTGGTATTTGCCCCTTCTCTTCTCCGGCAGCGTGATCGTGGCCACGGTGATGAACCTGCCCACCATTGGTCCCATGTTGCTCAGGGCGCTGACCAACCAGGATATGTTCCTGGCCGGAAGCATCATCCTCATTTATTGTTTCCTGGCCATCATTGGCACGCTGATTTCGGATATTTTGCTGGCCTGGCTGGACCCCCGCATCCGCATGGAGGCTTCCTGAAATATGTCTATTGGTCGCGAGTCTAAAGCAACGATGCCGATTTCCGAGGTCAGCCAGCCAACACTCGCCGATGAGGAAATCGTAGGTACACTGGCAGGCTTGGCCGAGGATGCGGAAGCCATTTACGTTGCCCCAAATTGGAAACTGGTTTGGTGGCGCTTCAAGAAGCATCGTTTGGCTCTCGTCAGCGGTCTGATCACCCTCATGATTGCCACCGTGGCCTTATTTCCTGAGTTCTTTAGCACCCAGGATCCCAATGTCACCAGCACCACCAAGTCTTTTATACCGGTTCAGGGGCTGCATTTCTTTGATGAAGGCCGCATCCGCCCCTTCGTTTATGGTGTGGAGGGCAAGCGTAATCCCACATCATTGCGCATGGAATGGCAGATCGATGAGACCCAAAAGATCCCCGTGCGCCTCTTCGCCAGGGGATACTCTTATGAATTGTTAGGCTTAATCCCCGCCGATATCCACCTTCTGGGTGTTGCCACCCCAGAAGCGCAAGAGACAATCCACTTGCTGGGCACTGATAGGCTGGGACGGGATCAGTGGTCGCGTTTGATGTATGGCACCCGGGTATCACTGTCCATCGGGTTGGTCGCTGTTTTCTTAAGCATCTTTTTCGGTATCTTGATGGGTGGGATTTCCGGCTACTTTGGCGGCCTCGCCGATCTGATTATTCAACGCGTGATTGAGTTGTTGCAGTCGCTGCCGCCGATTCCGATCTGGATGGCCCTGACCGCAGCCATGCCTCGCGATTGGTCAGTCGAGCAAACCTACTTCGCCATCACCGTCATTCTCTCGCTCCTCGGCTGGACCACGCTGGGGCGGGAGGTCCGAGGCCGCTTCCTGGCGCTGCGGGAGGAGGATTTCGTGGTGGCGGCCCGGCTGTCCGGGTGTAGCCAGATGAGGATCATCTTCCGCCATATGGTTCCCACTTTTGCCAGCCATATCATTGCCACCAGCACCCTGGCTATCCCGGTGATGATTATCAACGAGACGTTCCTCAGTTTCCTGGGGCTGGGTCTGCGCCCTCCGGCGATCAGTTGGGGAGTGCTGCTACAAGAGGCTCAAAACCTTCAGTCGATAGTCCTGGCGCCCTGGTTGCTTCTGCCGGGATTGGCTGTGATTATTACAGTGCTCGCTATGAATATTCTGGGCGATGGCCTGCGCGATGCGGCCGACCCCTACAGGTAATCAAGGTAAATTATAGGGTAATCATGGACCAACCTCCGCTCTTGTCCGTACGCAATTTAAAGACTTACTTTGAGCTGGACGAAGGGACCGTAAAAGCCGTTGATGGCGTCAGTTTTGATGTGTATCCAGGCCAGATTTTGGGCATAGTGGGCGAAAGTGGCTGTGGCAAGAGCGTCACCATCAAATCGGTGTTGCGTATTGTCGAGAAGCCCGGCCGGATCGTAGAGGGCGAAATTCATTTTCGACGTCGAGAAAAGGCCCGCGCGAATGCCAATACAAACGGCCAGATGGTTGACCTGGTCAAACTGGACGCCAACGGGAAGGAGATGCGCTCAATCCGGGGCGCGGAAATCGCGCTAATTCCCCAGGAACCGATGGCCGCCTTCAGCCCCGTTTATACCGTCGGCGATCAAATTATCGAGGCCATATTGCTGCACCAGCCGGTCAACAAGCAACAGGCGCGCCAGATAGCCATTGAGCGACTGCATGAAGTCGGGGTGCCTGCGCCCGAGCAGCGCATTGACACCTACTCCTGGGAACTGAGCGGCGGCTTGCGACAGCGGGCGATGATCGCGATGGCTTTGTCGTGCCATCCCACATTGCTGATCGCCGATGAGCCAACGACAGCCATCGATGTCACCACCCAGGCTCAGGTTCTCAACCTGCTACGCTCATTGCAGCAACAGCATAATACCTCGATTATTTTCATCACCCACGACCTGGGCGTCATTGCTCAAATGGCCGACTACGTCGTAGTGATGTACCTGGGCCGCGTGATGGAGACAGGGCCAGTGGATGATATTTATCATAATCCA
>JAHELX010000337.1 GCA_024643945.1 Anaerolineales bacterium | reverse complement strand
ACCCCGAACCACAAGATCACCACTTACACTGGACAGCGTGGGCCGGAGCCGTATGGGGAGTTGTTCGATCTGGTGGACGATCCCCACGAATTGCACAACCTGTGGGACGGTCCCGCGCACACGGCGCTGCGCCGAGAGCTGATCGAGCAATTACACCATCGGTTGACGGAAACGGACATCGCGCTGCCGCGTCGCCTTGGGCACGCGTAAAGGAGAGATTGACGGCAAGAGTGAAGCGCAGCGATCATCCTCGCCAAAGTCGAATATCCAGACGGGGTTTCATCAATCTGGCGGCGGCAGCGGGTCTGTTGGCCGGATGTTTCCGACAACTGGCCCTCTCCCCGATCAGCACATCGACTCATTATGAGGGAAAACCTATGAAAATCACAGACATTGGGACGTACCCGGTGTGGGGGGGATTTCGGAACTTTCTGTTCGTGGTGGTGGATACGGACGAGGGAATCTACGGCGTTGGCGAGGCGGGGATTACCGGTCGCGAGTTGGCGGTGGTAGGCGCGATTGAGCATTTCAAACCCCTTCTCATCGACCAGGACCCGTTTCGCATCGAGCATATCTGGCAGCGCCTCTTTCGTGGCGGGTTCTTTCCTGCCCAGCGTATCCTGAGCGCTGCCATTTCAGCCATAGATATCGCGTTGTGGGACATCAAAGGCAAGGCTCTTGGAGTTCCCATCTACGAGCTTTTGGGCGGCCGCGTCCGCGATAAGGTGGTCTGCTACCCGCATAACTATGGCCATCAAGGGGAGGTCAAGCGCCTGGTCGATTCATGCCTGCAGACAAAAGAGGAGGGGTGGAAGTTCGTGCGCTGGGGCCTCGCCGAGGAAGGTGAGGTGCTGGAACCGCGCCGGTCGGTGCGGATGGCGCTCCAGGAGTTTCAGGCGGTGCGCGAGGCCATCGGCGACGAGATTGAGATCGTCTTCGACGTGCATACCCGCCTGGATCTGGCCGAAGCCGTCTGGCTGTGCCAGGAGATCGAGCCATTTCATCCTTTCTTCGTCGAGGACCCGCTGCGCTGTGAGAATCCCGATTCCTTCAAGACTCTGCGCCCGCGCACGACGGTTCCCCTGGCGGCAGGCGAGCAGTTCAGCTCCAAGTGGGAGTTTCGTCAACTGATTGAGGAGGAGTGGATTGACTACGCGCGCGTTGATGTGTGCATCGCCGGTGGTTTAACGGAGGCCAAGAAGATCGCCAGTTGGTGCGAGACCCACTATATCAAACTGGCCGTCCACAACCCTTTGGGGCCGGTCTCGACGGCGGCCTGCCTGCACTTGAACCTGGCGTGCCCGAATTTCGGCGTGCAGGAGCAACCCAGCCGGCCGGGCACCCTCTTGCCCGACGTCGTGCCGGTGTAGCCCGAATGGGAGGATGGGTACTTGTTGCCCCCCACGCGCCCTGGTCTGGGCATCGAGTTCGACCGTGAGGCAGCAGAAAGGCATCCCTTCCAGATGAGAGATCTGCCTCACCTCCGTCGGCTTGACGGTTCGGTGACGAATTGGTAGGAGTGATGAGTTCTTGCATTGAGATCCATCGGAGATTTGACGGATGTTATGCCAGTTAGAAAAGAGGGGCGATATGTTCTATTTCGGCGTTGACTACTATCCCGAACACTGGCCCGAAGAAGACTGGCCACGGGATGCGCGGCTGATGGCCGAGGCGGGCTTTAATGTGGTGCGTTTGGCCGAGTTCGCCTGGTCCAAGATGGAACCAAAAGAAGGGCAATATGACTTTGATTGGCTCGACCGCGCTATTTCACTTCTCGCCTCTCAAGGTATGCGGGTCGTTTTAGGGACCCCGACTGCTTCACCTCCGCCGTGGCTGATGACCAAGTATCCCGAATTATTCCGCATGCGCGAAGATGGGCAGCGTGTGACATTCGGCAATCGCCGTACATACTGCCCCAATAACCCCATCTATCACGATTATACACAGCGCATCGTGACGCGTATGGCCGAACACTACGCCGGCCATCCGGCGGCCATCGGCTGGCAGATTGACAACGAATTTGGCGATCGCTGCTACTGTCCTGTCTGCACCCAGGCTTTTCGGGATTGGCTGCGACGCCGCCATGAATCGCTGGAGACCCTGAACCAAAAATGGGGCACTGTCTTCTGGAGCCACATCTATAATGATTGGGGCGAGATTCCACCTCCGCTCACCACCGGCGGCTCGCCTAATCCTGGCCTCGCCCTTGATTTCTTCCGCTTCTCGTCCGACTCGTATGTGGCCTATCAACAATTGCAGATGGATATCCTGCGCGAAAGGTGTCCTGAGCATTTTGTAACCCATAACCTTATGGGGTTCGGCTACGACCGCATCAACTACTTTGACCTGGCCCGCAATCTCGACTTTGTGGCCTGGAACAACTACCGGCGTTTGCAATGGAACATGCAGGCTGGGGTAGACCCGAGTCACGCTGCCCTTGCTCACGACAACATACGTGGTCTCAAACGCCAGAATTTCTGGATTATGGAGCAGCAAGCTGGATCGGGCGGCTGGGAAGTGGTGAGTGTAACCCCCCGCCCGGGCGAGTTGCGGCTGTGGGCCTATCAAGCCATTGCCCACGGCGCGGACGGCATCCTCTTCTTCCGTTGGCGTACGGCACGCTTTGGCACTGAGCAATACTGGCATGGCTTGCTTGAACACGATGGACGCCCCAGCCGGCGTTATGAAGAAATCAAGCAAATGGGCGCCGAAATCAAGCGGGCCGGCGAATGGATATACGGATCAGCCATCAAGCCATCCGTCGCCATGATGCTCTCCTACGACTCGCGTCTTGCCTTCCAGATTCAAGGGAATAACCCCCACTTCAGTTATTCCGACCATTTTCAGCACATCTATCGCGCCTTTCACCATCGCCATGTCCTGGTTGATGTCGTGGATCCCACGACTGACCTTTCGGCCTACAAACTAGTTGTGGCCCCCGCCCTTCATATTGTTTCCGATACCATCGCCCGAAATCTGAAGCAATTTGTACAGGCGGGAGGGGTGCTTGTCGTCACCTCACGCACTGGGGTGAAGGACGAAGCCAACGCCGTGGTCAATCAACGATTGCCGGGTTTGTTGTCTGAGTTGTGTGGGGTGGAGGTCGAGGAGTACGATTCGCTGCCCTCCGACGTACGCCATGAGCTGGAATTCACCCTGCCTGCATTGGCTTCCGCCTCCCCAGCCTGTGCCAGTATATGGTACGACGTGCTGAGACCTGGTACGGCAACTGTGGCCGCACGTTACACCCAGGATTATTACGCCGGGAAACCATGCATCACGCTGAATCAATTTGGCCGTGGTCAAGTGGTATATATAGGTACAATAGGTGACGCCCACTTGTATGGGACGTTGATCGACTGGCTGTTCAACCTGTCTGGGGTGCGGCCGGTTTTCAGCGCGCCGGAGGGCGTCGAAGTGACCGAACGCTGGCAAGGAGACCGACGATTGCTGTTCTTGCTCAATCATACAGATGGTGTGCAAGAGGTGGCTTTGGATGGACGTTACGTGAATTTGCTCGCCGGCTCAATGTCCTTCCAAGGGACGGTCACCGTCGCGCCACGGGACGTCTTGGTGCTCCTGGAGGAGACATAGCTTATGGAATCCAATCCTGATTTTCTACGCGTCAAAGGCTCCGAGATCGTCAATGGGCGTGGCGAGGTCGTTCGCCTGCGCGGTTTTTGTCTCGGCGGATGGTTGAATCTGGAGAATTTCATCATTGGTTATCCCGCTCACGAATCTGGGATGCGTGCGGCGGTGGCCAGGGTGCTGGGCGAAGCCAAGGCGCACTTTTTCTTCGAGCGTTTCTTGCATTATTTCATCACCGAAGATGACTTGCGCTTCATCAAGAGCCTTGGCTGCAACGTCGTTCGGCTGCCGTTGAATTATCGCCATTTCGAATCCGACGACCACCCCTTTGAATACAAACCGGAAGGTTTCGCGCTGCTCGACCAAGTGATCGGCTGGGCACGGACCCAACAGATCTACGTCATCCTGGACTTACATGCCGTCCAGGGTTGGCAAAACCGGGGTTGGCACTGCGACAATCCTTGCCGGAAGTCACACTTTTGGGGTCAGAAGGTGTTTGAAGACCGGGCGGTGGCATTGTGGGAGGAGCTGGCGCGGCGCTATCGCTATGAGCCGTTCGTCGCGGGCTATAACATTATGAACGAGCCGCATGCTGACGAGATTGGCTGGCTCAACCGCTTCTACCGCCGTGTCACTGGCGCCATCCGTGCCATAGATTCCGGGCACATTCTTTTTCTCGAAGGTAACCACTATTCCCAGCAATTCGATCAACTCGAGGCGCCTTTTGACGGCAACACGGTCTACAGCAGCCACAACTATGTGGAGCCAGGCTTGAACGATGGGCACGTTTTTTACAACCGCGAGCGACTGGAGAGGGAGTATTTGGAGCGCGTCACATTTATGCGTCAGCACAATGTGCCAAATTTGGTGGGCGAGTTCGGTTGTCTCTACACCAGTGACACACTCGAAGCTTTCCGCCTCCGCGTCCTGGCGGATATGATTGACATAATCGAGAAATATGGACACCATTGGACCATCTGGACTTATAAAGACATAGGCAAGATGGGACTCGTGTATACCGACCCCGAATCGCAGTGGATGCGCCGCAAACAGCCGGTGCGTGAGATCAAAACAACCTTGCGTTGTGACTATTGGATTGAAAGGCACGAGAGTGAAATTGACCGCCTCATCCAACACATCGTCGCCCACGCCAGCACAGTCGTGGCCGGTCAGCCGGGGGATTGGATGCACTTGAGTGACAACTTAACCGGGGCTATCAACGAGGGCGTGTTATCCCAAATGTTGCAGCCGGCCTTTGCTGAACAGTTCCGCGGGATGAACGAAAATGAAATCGACCAGATGATGCAGTCGTTCGCCTTTCAGAACTGCGTGCAACGGGAGGGGTTAGTGCAATTTCTCAGATCTCGGGCATAAGGTACCCGATTCTTGAGGTATTGGGAAATTCGTTATTTTCTCAATTCGCTGCGGAGTGCCGCTTTGCGGTGTTGTGCCGTGTCGAATACTCGTCAGATATCACCGGCTACACCCAGGACGTACACGGGTAGATGAACACCTATGGCAAGCCCGACGCAGAGTTGTGGCTGAGCGAATGGGCGACCTATCGAGGAGGTTATGACGGTTTCTCGCTTGCTGTCAAAACGGTGATCAATAATATGATCCGGGGCTCGCGGCCTGGCAACGATCATATTGACGGCAGCCACCTTTTCACCTTCTACGATTGGGATGGCTTTACCGGGGCCTGGCAGAACTTCGAAGGCCTGGTGGACATCAACGGCGCACGGCGCAATACCTTCTACGGTGTGCGGCTGGCTAATCGCGCTTTGGCAGGCTGCCGCGCAACATATCAAAGTACGACCAGCAATTGTAACCTGATGGCTATCACCACTCAAGACGCGTCCGGCAATGTGTTTCTGCTGGTTACCAACAGCGCCAGGAAAACCTCCTACACTGTGGACGCTGACCTGTCGGCGCTGCTCAGCAATGGCACCGGCACAATGTGGGAGTTCAGCTCAGCATGATACCTGAAAAAACAGAGGGATAGCAGGATGACAACCAAACAACCCATTCGGGTGGCCATCGTCGGTACAGCGAAACGATCTTCTTATCTCTACGGTCCCCTTCTAAAGAGCTTACCCGAGGAAGTGGAATTGGTCTCTGTCTGGGGGCGCAGCGTCGATTCAGCCCGCCGGTTGGGAGAGGGCCTGGGCGTGCCCTGGTACACCAACGTGGAGCGACTGATGCGGGAAACCGCCCCCCAGATTGGCATTGTCTGCGTCGCTTATCATGCCAACGGCCAGGTTGGGCTGATGGCCGTAGAGCACGGCCTGCACGTATTGCTGGAGACGCCCATCGCCCACAAATTGAGTGAAGCGGACGCCATCATCGCTGCCGCGACCCAACGGGGATTAATGATTGAGGTCGCCGAACAGTTTCACCGCCGGCCCCTGGAGCAGATCAAGCTGAAGTTGATCGCGTCGGGGCTGTTTGGGCGGGTGCATACCTCCTTCAATGACTTTGCCGGCCACGGTTATCACGGGGTTAGCGTCATGCGCAGCTACCTGGGTTTTGGTGCTAATCCGGTCCAGGTGGCCGGCGCTGTACGCCAGTACGAGCTGGCAGCCCACTGGTCCCGGTTGGCCGATACCCGCGGTCCAAGGGTGGAAACACAGGAACATGCCCTCGTCGAATTCGAAGGGGGGCAATTGGGGATCTTTCACTGGACCGATGTCGGCTACGATTCGGCGCTGCGTTGGTGGCGCAGCAGCCGCTTCCTGGCTGAGAAGGGCATGGGCATAACTGTCGGCGTAGGCCTGGATGTGCAGGAGTGGTTGACACTGCTGGCACCCGGCGGCGAAGCGCCCCGCTTCGTCACCCTGGAGCGGCGTTGGGAGCGGGTGGATGGCGGCGCGTTGGTAGCTATGCTGGCCCACACCGGAGACCCTGACCTGCCTATCGTGCGTTGGGATAACCCCTTCTACCCCGGCAAGCAAGGGCGTGGCATGCAGTGGCACGACGACGAAATCGGCGTGGCTGGCTGTCTGATGAGCCTGGTTAACGCGTTGCGCGCTGGCTCTCAGCCCACTTACGGCCCGCTGCAGGCCCGGCTGGATCAGGAGCTCATTCTGGCTATCCGCCAGTCATCGCTGGAAGGGGGGCGGGCGGTGCGCTTGCCGCTGGATCCGGCCGCGCA
>JAHELX010000336.1:2391-6767 GCA_024643945.1 Anaerolineales bacterium | reverse complement strand
TCGCTAAGTGATCCCCACCTGACGGCTACGGCTACGGATGGGAGAGGGACGTCCGAGTTTTCGGCGGTGTTCACGGCGACGGTGCCTTTAACACCAGACGTCAGCCCGACCTATCTGCCCATCATCTTGAAAAACCGCTAGTATCCCATCACAGGCGCTATGCTATGATATAGATTCCGTCCCTGAGGGCCGAATCTAACTTAAACCAGGAGGATCAACCATGAAAACTAACAAACTCTCATCTCTTTTGCTATCCCTGGCAGTGCTCCTGACCTTGATAGCCTGGTCGAGCCTGATCCCATCCAGTGCGGCGGAACCGGCCTCCGGCTGGCAGACATTGGCAACGAATGATGCCTACGCCGACCTGGCGATTGGCGTTCCGGGCAGACCGGTAGGGCCAACGACAGCAGCAGGCGCTGCAAGCGTTTTGTCCGGTACGGATGGCGGCCTGACCGCTACGGACAGCCAGTATCTCAATCAATTCAACGCAGGCGGGGGCGAATCGCCGAATTCGTACGACGAATTCGGCAAAGCCCTGGCGGCCGGAGATTTCGACGGCGACGGCTTTGTGGATCTAGCCATCGGCGTCCCTGGCGAAAGCATCGCTGGTGCGAACAATGCAGGCGCCGTGCACGTCTTGTACGGCACGGCTGATGGATACTCATCCTCTGATGCTCAACTCTGGAGCCACCAGACGCTGCCTAGCCAGACGGTCGCGGCAAACGAACAATTCGGGGCCGCTCTGGCGAGTGGCGATTTCAACGGCGATACTTTCGACGATCTGGCGATTGGAGTCCCTGAGCAAGATTTCCTGGACCAGGCCGACATCGGAACGGTGAATGTACTATACGGCTCAGCAAACGGCCTGGTAGACACGGAGTTTCAAGTCTTCGCTCAGGGTTTTGCTATCGAAGATGTCATTGAGGCTGGTGACCAGTTCGGGAAAGTCCTGGCTGTCGGTAATTTCAACGGCGACGCTTATTACGATCTGGCTATTGGCGTCCCCCGTGAAGACATTGGAACAACGCTCGACGCTGGGGCGGTGCACGTCATCTACGGCAGCGCCGATGGCCTCTCCCATGACGGCGATCAGTTCTGGGTTCAGGGGGAATACATTCAAGGTACACCTGAGCTAGGAGATGGCTTCGGGTACGCCCTGGCTGCGGGTGATTTCGACGGCGACGGCAACGATGACCTGGCCATCGGTGTCCCCGATGAAAATTTCGGCCATGTCAATGATGGCGTCGTACAAGTTCTGTGGGGGACGCAGTTCGGCCTTTCCAGCGAGTTCGACCAGCTTTGGAGACAGGACCTGCTCGAACCTGAAGCATCGGAGCTGGGTGACCGATTCGGAGCTGCCCTGGCGGCCGGCGATTTCGATGGTGATGGACACGATGACCTGGCTATCGGCGCCCCCGATGAGGCTCTCGAAGGCCCCATCGTGGGCATTGACAGCGCCGGAGTTGTGCACGTCCTCTATGGCTCGGGCACTCTGTTCACGGGAGAAGGAAGTGACCTTTTCACACAAGATTTAGAAATGGAGCAGCCTGAGGCGTTCGATCGCTTCGGGCATACCCTGGCATCAGGGGACTTCGACAATGATGGCTGGGATGACCTGGCGATCGGGGTACCCTACGAAGATTCCGATACCGGCATCATCAACGCCGGCGTCGTACACATTTTCTTTGGCTCCGATCATGGCCTCTCCGCCGGACTCGATCAGCAATGGGATCTGCATTATTCAACGGGGTTAGACCCTAGCGAGGGCGACCAGTTTGGTTACGCCCTGGTTGCGTTGATCGCGCAAGGGTCAGAGATGCAGCGCGTCTTTCTGCCGCTTGTAGTCAAGTGATTGACAGCTATGAACCACATGTGCCTATCACCCTGAAGAATCACTGACGGCTACGGGTCAAGGACAGTGCACAAAACAAGCCCGTTTGCCTGCTGAAGGAGAGGGTGAACCCCCTTGCTGGCCCGTTGTCCCCATGTGTATGGCTATGTTCCTGCAAGGAACCAGATTCTTCGCCTCCGCGGAGTCTACCCTGAACGAACTGAAGGGCTCTGGCTCGGAATGACAACAAGGAGATGAAAAATGAACACACAATGCCTGTTGTGGAGACTCATTCTTTCCCTAACCCTCTTGGCCTTGATGGCAGGGACGCTCTCCTGCGCGGAGGAGGTGCCAACCGGACCCCGGGCCTGGATCGATTTCCCCCGGGAAGGGTCCACCGTACCGGTAGGCACCCCCGTGGCCATCATCTCTCACGCCTACGCCCGGGACGGCGTGGCCGAGATCCTGCTTTCGGTCAACGGGGAGGCCTACCGTCGCGATCCCCCGGCGCAACCGGGCGCTTCCTTCAGCCAGATCACCCAAGAGTGGCTTCCACCTGAGGAGGGCATCTACACTCTGCAGGTCATGACTTACGACACAACCGGAGAGACCAGCAACCCGGCCACGATCAGCATCAGCGTGGGAGGTGAGGTTGCGTTGGCACCGACCGCCACGCCCACAGTCACGGCGCCCCCTCCCGACGCGCCCGACCTCGCCATCATTAGTGTCGAGGCGGTCGTCGCAGGTTATAAGGGCGAGGTCCCCTTCTGCAGCACGCAAGTCACTTATCGCAACGCCGGCACGGCGGCGGTGCCGCGCGACTTTACCATCCTGTTTCATTTCAACGGCGTGCCGCAATTGGCGATGACTGTTGCGGGTGGACTCCCGCCCGGTGCGAGCGCGGAAGCTACCTTCGTCTATCAGTTTGAGGGTTCGCCCTACATCGGCATCAACCTCGACTCCAGCGACGTGATCACCGAAAGCGATGAGGCGAATAACGCTTTTGCCGAGATTCGTCTCTGCAGCGGTGCGCCTCCGATTACGCTCACCAGCACTGCGACTCCGACCGGTACGCCAACTTCCACGCCCACTATCACATCTCAGCCGCCTACACCCACCTCCACACCTACTGCCACTACTCCACCGCCCCCGCCAGCAGACATCCGCCTATGGGTTGACAACGAGAACATCGAGGCGGGATCATGCACCAGTGTTCACTGGCATGTGTCAAACGTCAATGCCTACTGGATAAACGGGCAACCCGGAGCGGGCGACGACGGCAGTTTCCAGACTTGCCCCTGCCAGGATGAGACCCATACCTTGCGCGCGGTAAAGAGGGATGGCTCAGAGCAGATCCTGTCCGTGACCATCCGCGTCTCCGGGCAGTGTCAAGCGCCGCCACCACCTCAGGATACTACGCCCCCGCCAGTCCCGTCGCCGGCCGTGCCGCAGGATGGATTGGAGATTAGCTGCAAAGCTTCACAGACTCTGGCCTGGATACCGGTCAGCGACCCCAGCGGCGTCGTCTACTACGTCAAGCTGGAGCGGCAGGTGACGCCAGACAACTGGCAGTCGGTGCGCGGGTGGGGGCCGGTGAGCGGCAAGCAGGTTGAGGCCGACGTGCAGTGTGGCGGCATCTACCGCTGGACGGTGCGCGCTCGGGATGGCGCTGGCAACTACAGCGATTGGTTCTCGTGGTCCCACTTCTCGATAAAGCTGCCTTAAAGGGAAAAGTCGGGAAATGGCAAGAACATACCTTGGCACTTTTGAATACAAATGTCATAACCGGGCAAATGGCAACCCGATTTTCACCCTGAGCCGAAGGCGAAGGGTCTCGTTCTCCACATAGTGATGAGGAGGCTCAGACAATGGCACGAACTTATTCCCCAACAGGCTCTCAACCACCATCAGTTGAATTGACTGTGCGCCAGGGCCCCCAACCCAGCCAATGCTTCTCTTTGACCCAGCCCACCATCATCATCGGTCGCGAAGCGGGCAGCGATGTCGCAGTCAACGACCGCCAGGTCTCCCGCCGCCACGCCAGTCTGACTTGGGACGGCCGTCAATTTATCATTCAGGATCTGGGCAGCGCCAACGGCACTTTTGTCAACGGGATACGTCTTACTGCCTCCCAGGTGCTGCAACAAGGCGACGTCATCAGTCTTGGCCAGACGGTGCTCCTGGCTTTCCGTGCCTCCTCCCTTGCCGCCAGCCCTTCGGATACGCTCCCCGCGGCGGGGCCTTCGACGGAGCTTAGGTCAGGGCCCGGGACAGGGGGGGCAGGTCCCGTCGTCCCGCCGCCGGCCTATGCCCCCAGGCCTCCGAAGAGGGGGAGGAGAATTCTGGCTCCTCTGATCGCTTTGCTGGGGCTGTGCTGCCTCCTGGCTGTGGCGGCTGGGTTGGGCTACTACTTTCTACGGCCCAGGGATGTGACCGGGCCGTTGGTGTCGATCCGCTCGCCCCGCCATAGGGAACAGGTGGAGGTGGGGCAAGAGATGACGATTCATTCCATCGCCCGCGACGAGGGAAAGGTGACCCGGGTTGA
>JAHELX010000336.1:0-2291 GCA_024643945.1 Anaerolineales bacterium | reverse complement strand
GGGATGTGACCGGGCCGTTGGTGTCGATCCGCTCGCCCCGCCATAGGGAACAGGTGGAGGTGGGGCAAGAGATGACGATTCATTCCATCGCCCGCGACGAGGGAAAGGTGACCCGGGTTGAGCTGTGGATAGACGGCCAGTTGCATGAGACTCAGACCAGCACATTGCCTGGGGGCACTTCCCCCTTCCCGCTGCTGGCTCGCTGGCAGCCCTCCTCCCCCGGCACCCACACCCTGATCGCCAGGGCCTTCAACGCCCGGGGCGGCCGCGGCCAGGCCTCGGTCAACGTAGAGGCCATCGAGAGAGCGGACCGGGACAGCGATGAGATGACCGATGATGCTGACGCCTGCCCAGACGAGCCGGGGTCGCGCACCGCGGACGGCTGCCCTGATCAGGATAGCGACGGCATCCCCGATGCCGACGATGCCTGCCCCGACCAAGCGGGCCTGCCCGAAGGCGACGGCTGTCCCATATCTGGCGAACAAGATCAGGATGGTGATGGGATTCTGGATGAAGCCGATGCCTGCCTCGATGAACCCGGCTCACCTCGAGTCGAAGGCTGTCCCGACGCCGACGGGGATGGGGTGGGGGATAGCGAAGACGCCTGCCCGGATGAACCGGGTCTGCCAGAACATGATGGCTGTCCGACACCGGGGGACCTGGACGGCGACGGCGTCCCCGATGCCGAGGACGACTGTCCCGATGAGCCAGGCCTGCCTGAGCACACTGGCTGCCCCGACGGAGATGGCGATGGAGTTCGCGATATGGATGACGCCTGCCCGGATGAGCCGGGCCTGCCTGGGCTGGCCGGCTGCCCCGATCAGGACGGCGACGGCATCCCCGACCGCCAGGACGCCTGCCCTGACGAGCCCGGCCTCGGGCCTAGCGGCTGTCCTGAAACCGGATTTGTAGATCGGGACGGCGACGGCATCCCCGACGACGCAGACCTGTGTCCCGACGAGCCCGGCCCCGCGCCCAGCGGCTGTCAGCCGCCTGGGGATGGAGAAGACGCCGACGGTGACGGCATCCCCGACACCGAGCAGCCAGCGGATACCCCTTGGGATGTCTTGGACCCCCTTTGGCCGCCGGGGGGCTTTTTCGGACCTCTTGGGCCGGGTGATGACGTAAGGATTATGGTCCCCGTAGAGTTCCAGGCCCTGGAGTTCGAGGTGTACCAGGACTATGACGAAGTCCACTGCTACGCCGGTCTGGCTGGCGAGGAGATGGAGCGCTACGGCCCCTTCGAGCCGCTGGGCGGGAGGCAGTGGGACATCGCCGAGTACCTGGGTGGGGAGAACAGCCGGCACCTCGCGGTACCCCTGGGTGAGTCCCTGGAAGTGCAGGTGGAGTGCGGTGGTGAAGAAATCTTCCTCGGGCCGGAAGGGGGATGGGGAACTTACTGGGACCTGGGTTCCTTCATCCAGCACCATCCCCCTTCGGACTGGGACGGCCATGTGATCAGTGTGGGGTCCGCAGGAGGCGAGGAGGGGCACTCCTTCCAGGCCAGGTATCGCATCTGTGCCGATTCGTGCGAAGAGGCGGCCTACCCGCCGCCGATTCTCTCGCTCTTCCACGTTGGAGGCGTTCACCAACTGGTTTGGCTGTGGGAGGGAGACAGGGAGAGCGTTAACGGGTTTAAGGTGTATCTCAACGACAACTTCGACCGCGGCCTGAGGAAGGATATCTCTTCTTACACCCTCCAGGGCCATGAGCCCGCGTGTGGTGAAAGGTGGGAGTTCCAGATGACGGCCTATAGCGGTCCCACGCTCGTTCCCGAGAGGGAATCCCCTCCCAGTAACAGCGTGTACTGGACAGGCCCGCCATGCCCGCGCGTTGTGCGCGTCGCGTTCAATCAACTGAACACCTACGATCTTAGGGATGCGAGGAGGATGGAAGGGAACCTGGGGCCCATCTTCGGCAGTTTCTATGCCCAGGGTAGCAACTCCGAATCTCTCTATTTCGACGGTGCCGATTACCCGGATGGCTATCTGCTCAGGCCCTATGCTACACATAACATCCGAGACATCTTTAATTGGATCCTGGGAGAGATGTCACACCTGTGCAGCCCGACTGTGTGTCCGCTTTACACTGCTCCTGAGGTCAACTACGTCACAGTCGAGTTGGGTCCTGGCGATGATCTGACCATCGGCGGGGTCATCTATGATCAGGATTGGCGCGTCTACGAGACGGTTTTCAATGGCTTCCATACCATACCAGCCGACGAGATTGTCTCCGGCCCCATTCTGATCCGTGATCAACAGATCGAATTGACTGCCTATATAACTCTGGTC
>JAHELX010000335.1 GCA_024643945.1 Anaerolineales bacterium | reverse complement strand
GGGAGGAAGCCATCGTTATGGCTGAGGCCTTTTCGCCGCACGTGGTTGTTGTGGATATTGGCCGGCCGGGGGCGAATGGCCTCGAAACTACGGCGCGCATCAAGGCCATTGCGCCGGCCACGCGGGTCGTGGTCTTGACCAGCTATGAAGCTGAAGCCCATCATGCTCATGCGATGGCAAGCGGAGCAAGTGCCTGCGTGCCGAGGGACAGAATAACTGATGAACTCCGGTCCACGCTGGCAGGTTTGCTATCCCCCTCCAACGAATCGGTGGGACCCAGGGAATGGGGTTCACCCTGTTACTGCAAATAGATGTGACTATTGTCCCAAACTCTATGCAAGGAGGGGACTCAGTGATCCAAAAAACCTTCGTCAAAGCCGGCGAGAGGCCGGTTGCCCGGGTGGTGTTCATCCTGCCCAGCAGCATCTGGGCCGACACAATTTACCTGGTGGGCGATTTCAATAACTGGAACCGAAGGTCGCATCCGTTCCAGCGCGACCGTGATGGCAGGTGGATTCTCGATGTAGAGCTAGAGTTAGGTCGAGCTTACCAGTTCCTTTTGCCAGTTCCCATTTCCTATTGATCCTCATTGAAGGAGGCGAGTCGCATGTCTACAAAAGAGTTGGTCGAGTATATTGCCAAGTCTCTGGTCAATGATCCCGACGCCGTCATCGTCCGCGCGGTTAGTGGAGACAGTGCAACGATTTTGGAGCTGAGCGTGGCACCTGATGACATGGGCCGAGTCATCGGCAAGAAGGGGCAAGCCGCAAATGCGATGCGTACCCTGCTCAGCGTTGCCGCAGTCAAGGAAGGCAAGCGTGTCAGGCTTGAGATTGTGTAGTAGATACAGGTTTGGACCTCAGCGCGCGAGGATGTAATCACACGTGAAAGCTCAAGCAGCCAGAGAATTGGGAAAACGGGTTGCAGCGCTGGTTCAAAGCGGGCAGCCGGACGAAGCCTACGACCTGCTATTCCCGGTTCTCGCCGAGCGGACCCCGTTTCCCGCCCTGGGGCGCATCGGCGAGGCCGTCGGGGCTGGCCCTCTGGAAGCCGTGAATGCCTTTCTAGAGTACATTTCGAAGCATGAACCTGGAATTTCAGGAATATCGAGTCCGCAAAATTGTCAACGTCCACAAACATGTGGACGGCCCCTGGTTTTGGGGCAAGTACACCGCGCACCCCTATGTGGGTTGCCGCAGTGGCTGCGAGTTCTGCTACCTGCGGGGGGAGCGTTACCTGGGACGGCGTGACCCGGACACATTTGACAGCCTGATCCAGGTCAAAATCAACGCCGTGGAGTTGCTGCGAAAGGAACTCCCGCGCCTGGATCGCGAGGTAATCGCCTGTGGGGATTGGCAGCAGCCGGCCGAGGACCGCTACCAATTGTCGCGCGGTATGCTGGAGGTGGTGCGTGACCTGGGCTTTCCCCTGTTCATTGTCGAACGTTCGCCGCTGCTCACCCGCGACCTGGACCTACTGGAGGAGTCAACCGCCAGGCCTGGGTGGGAGTGGTCTTCAGCATCAGCAACGTCGATCCGGCCCTCAAACAGGCCTTTGAGCCGCGCAGCCCGGGTGTGAAGCGCCGTTTGCAGGCTATGGAGAAGTTGGCGAGCGCCGGTATCCTGGCCGGCACCTCGATGATGCCGGTTATCCCCTGCCTGGGCGACGATGAGGGCCACCTGGAAGACATGGTACGCGCTACCAAGGAGCACGGGGGATCGTTCGTGCTGGGTGGCGCGCTGACGATGGATGGCGTCCAGGCCGAGCGGACACTGGCGGCTGCCCGGCGCCTGGACCCGGCACTGGAGGCTCGCTGGCGGGACCTGTACAACTGGGGGCCGGGAGGAAAGCCTACCTATGGCCCGCCGCGCGCCTACAATGCCCGGCTGGGATTGCTGCTGCGCGAGTTGTGCGCCCGGCATGGCCTGCTGGACCGTATGCCGCGCTACGTTGCGCCGGGACCATTGGCCGTCAACAAGCGCATTGCCGAGCGACTGTTGCTGCGAACTTACGACCTGGAGTTGGAAGAGGCGCAAGATTATCGCATCTGGGCTTACCGCAAGGCGGCCTGGACGGTGGATGAATGGCCGGAGAGCATTGCCGACATCTATCGGGCTCGAGGTGAGGCGGGGCTGCGGGAATTGCCGGGAATCGGCTCCAGCCTGGCCAGAGAGATCGCCGGATGGCTGCCAGACGGCGCGTAGGAGCGGCTAGCATAGGCGAACCCTCCCGGAGCGCCCAATGGTCCCGAGCGAAGCCCCCCCACGGGGCAGGTTTTGACTGAACAAACTGATTGTCAGCAGAAGGTAGATATAGTATACTAGGCACAAGATTCGTCGGTCGCGTCAAGAGGTCTCTGGGCCAGGTGGGTAAAGCACTCAGCCGGGGGCGTGACACTTATGAACCACAAAGGTGCCGCCTGGTCAAAGGCGGCGTTTGTTATTTTCTACTCTTCATATAAACAGGTGCACGATGAATAGAGGAGGAACACAATGAATTGGCAAGATCGAATCGTCGCTGATCCAAAGATTCTTGTGGGGAAGCCTGTGATAAAGGGCACACGCCTCGCTGTGGAGTTCATCATCGATCTTCTGGCCCAGGGGTGGACGGAAGCGGAAATCCTGCGCAACTACCCGGGGCTGACACGGGAAGATATCCAGGCATGCCTGCAGTACGCCAGCGTTGTCTTGAAGACCGAAAAGGTCTATCCCCTGGAAGTGTCTGAGGTCTAATAGATGCGCATCCTGGCAGACGAGAATTTTCCCGGAGATGCGGTGGCGGCTTTGCGCGAACGAGGACACGATGTGGCCTGGGTGCGCTCCGATGCGCCAGGCAGCAGCGATGCGGAGGTCCTCGCTCGTGCCCAGGCTGAAGAGCGCATTGTCGTAACGTTCGATAAAGACTTCGGCGACCTGGCATTCCGGTCGAGGCTCCCGGCCTCAAGTGGGGTCATACTGTTCCGCATTTCGATGCCGTCGGGCGAGCGTGTTGCACGAGTCGCTGTGGCAGCCCTTGAGAGTCGAGTGGACTGGGCGGAGCATTTTGCTGTAGTCGAAGACAATCGCATCCGTGTGACTCCTCTTCCTAAAAAGAAACAAAAGTAATCTGTGCCTGAGTAGTTATGAACGGTTGGAACCCTCATAACTGCGAAGTCAATGCATTCAACAATTCATCCAGGTCAACCGTAGCGAAGCTACTGGCATGATCAGACATGGCGTAGGGAATAATCAAGTCGTGTCCGTGCACCAGGCCGCCACAACTGTAGATCACGTTGGGTACATAGCCTTCGCGCTCGTTTTCGTTGGGACTCAGCAATGGCTCCTGCAGGCGGCCAATCACCCGGGTCGGATCGTTCAAATCAAGCAGAAAGGCGCCCATCGCGTATTTTCGCATCGGCCCAACCCCGTGGCTGAGGACCAACCACCCGGCTTCGGTTTCAATCGGGGAGCCGCAATTCCCTATCTGTATGTACTCCCAGGGGAAAGTCGGCTTGAGGAGGATTTCCTTGGAATACCAGAAGTGAATGTGGTCGGAGAACATGAGATAGATATTCTCGTTATCCTGGCGCGAGAGCATGGCATAAAGACCGTTGATCTTACGCGGAAAAAGGGCGAAGTCTTTATTCTGGACGGCCGGGCCGTTCAGCGTGCTGATTTTAAAGTGTAAAAAGTCGCCTGTCTCCAAAAGCTGGGGCAGGATGACTTCGCCATCATAAGCCGTATAAGTTGCGTAATAAGTCATGCTCCCATCATCGTCGTGAAATTCGACGAACCGGGCATCCTCGATGCCGTTTATCTCCGCCGGAGTGGAAGGGAAGATGATGCGTTCAGAAAGGCGTTGCTCGGACGAATATTCGAGCTCGTAGTTGGAGTGTGCCAGGGAGAGGATGCCATTGGCCGTGGCTTGATTGCGACTGTTTCGACCGCGACTCTGGCGCAGGCTGTGGCGAATATCTGCCTCCAGTTCCGCCAGGGTAAACGATTCCTCCAGACCGGCCATGATCCGGTCGGTAAAGTCGTTGGCCAGGCCCAACTCAAAGAGCTTCTTTTCAAAAAGCGGTTTCTCGTAGATAGGATTGGGAACAATCTCCGGCGCGGTGACAAAAGGCGTCGGTTCATGCAATACAATGTTGTCCTCGGCATCAATGACCCCGGAACGGAAGGTAATGGAAGAGATGTGGCCTTCACCGGTGGCTCGCAGGCTGACGATGAAGCGGCGAGCGCCCTCCGGCAAATCTGACTGGTCGGGATCCCAAACCATCGACGGGTTGAAGAGCGCGGCTGCCTCCAGCGCATATTCCTGGGTAAAATAAGCCCCGACGAGCAATTTGCGCGCCTCGCTTAGCGGCAGGTCGGTCAACTGAAATTGACGCACCTGCTCAAAGCGGTTGAGAAAGAACTCGTGCAGCCTCTGGTGACGGCTGCCAAATTCTGCCAATACCTGGGCCACCTGTCGCCCCACTTCCTCTTCCGGAATAGCCATAATCCGGGCGATGATCTTCATTTTCCGTTCTTCGCCGGTCGGGTTGAAGGGACGGAATAACACCCGGCCAGGGTTGGGCTTTATCAGGATTCCAGTTCGGTTGACTTTCATTACTTCTTATCCGTGAATTCGTTATCGCGCTCCATGTTTTACGCGGCCATCCTTGGCAAGTTGCTGGGCCAGTTGTAGCGAAGGCTCAGACAGCGACGTATCCAGAACCGGCTGCAGCAAGTGCCCGGATAGAGACATTTCCACCAGGGAGAGCAGGAAAGCCAGTGTCGACTCGGCCCCCTGATTCTGATTAGCACGATCGGCGTGCAGCCCATCCCGGCAGCCGCCGGAGACATGGTCATAAAGGGGCAGGCCCAGGTCGTTGCGCCCCAGGAACCACTCGAAAGCGCGCTGCGCTTCCCGGTACCAACGTTCGTCTCCCGTCATGCGGTGTGCCTCGAGACAGGCCGAAAGCATAGCGTGGGCTTCAACCGGTTGCTGATCAAAGCGGGCTTTTTCTCCACCCCGGCGATAAAAACCCTGGTTACCAATGGGCACGAAGTGACCGTCGTGAGAGCGTTGGATGTCCGCCAGCCACTCAAGAGACTTGAGGCCTGCTTCGGCTATATCGCCCCGGCCCATCCACTGCCCGCAAAGCAGCAGGGCGTGCGGCAACTTGGCGTTGGAGTAACTCAGCTCATCCTCAAACCACGGCCAGCCGGCTGCGCTGTGATGGTGATATAGATCCATAAGCCGCTCAGCCAGGACTTGCCGCACGTTCTGGGCAACCCGGTCGCCCGAGAAACGGCGCAGATATTCGTGAATGGCGACCAGCGCGAAAGCCCAGGACCGGGGGCTGGAAAATTCTAACACACCCGGCAGAGCCAGGTCAAATAGTTGGCTGGCGAGACCACGCAACCCCTCGTTGTGGGAGCGTCCCAGGACCGTACCCAAAGCCCACACCGCTCGAGTGTGGCTGTCTTCGGAGCCGATATCCTCTAGCCAGTGACGGTCGTAGGATAAGAAGTTGCGGAAACGGCCGGTTTGCCCGTTGAAGGCATGCCATAGAAAAGCCAGGTAGCGGGAGGCGAGTTGATCCACCTCGGCCGACATCTGGCCTTCCAGCTCTTCAAGTAAGATGGTCAGTATCAGGGCCCGGGCGTTGTCGTCGGTCGTGTAGCCTTCGGCATAGTTAGGCACGGTGAAGATGGCATGCTGGAGCATGCCTGTGTCGTCGGTCATGCGCTGCAGATGGTCCAGTTTCAGGTCAGGCAGCTCCTCCGGGTCCTCGCCTAAGGTTCTGACGATAAAAGCTGGGTGCCGGCGAGATGCCCGTTCCTGGCGCGCCCGTTCAAAACTCTGCATATAACGGCGGGCCACGTTCGGCCAGATCATGTCTCGGCCAAACATATAGGCCCGTTTGCGCATGGCGTGGCGCTCAGTTTCATAATCCAGCAGACGAATGACCTGGGCGGCAATTGTCTGAGGGTCCCTGAAGGGGACCAGCGCCCCCCGTCCCTCGGCCAGCAGCTCTTGTGCATACCAATAAGGGGTTGAAACAATCGCTTTGCCAGCCCCCAGGGTATAAGCCAGCGTGCCCGAGACGATCTGGGCCGGGTTGAGATAGGGCGTGAGGTAGATGTCGGCAGCGCCGATAAACTCGACCAATTCCGGCAAGATGACGAACTGGTTGTAGAATACGACGTGATCCCCGACCTCCCTTTCGCGGGCCAGTCGCTGCAAGCTGATGCGGTAAGCTTCCCCCTCTCGCCGCCTGATATGGGGGTGGGTAGCTCCCAGTATCATGTAGGCGACATCCGGATGCTGGCTCAGGATCAGGGGCAGCGCTTGGATGACGTATTCGATGCCTTTGTTGGGGGAGAGCAGGCCAAAGGTCAGCAATACCTGTTTTCCCTCAACGCCAAATTGGTCCTTGTAAAAGTTGGGGTCTACGAAGGGGACATCGGGGATGCCGTGGGGGATGAGGTCGATCTGCTCCTCGGGCACCCGATAGATCTCCTGCAAGAATTCTGAGGCGCGCTGGCTCATCACCACCAGCCGATCCGAGAGTTGGGCCAGTTCTTGCATCACTTTACGCTGGTTGGCATCCGGCTCCCGCAGAATGGTGTGCAGGGTCGTCACCACCGGCATGCGCAATTGGCGCAGCAAAGCCAAAATGTGACTCCCGGCCAGGCCACCAAAGATACCGTATTCGTGCTGTAAACAGACCAGGTCAACATTGTTAAAGTTTAAGAAATCGGCCGCCCGCCGGTAGGAGGTTATCTCCTGTTCCGCCAGTTCAAATCGGACCCGCTCCGGGT
>JAHELX010000334.1 GCA_024643945.1 Anaerolineales bacterium | reverse complement strand
CTCCAGGTTGGCTGCACCCACATACCCCATGCCGGAACGAAGCCCCCCCATTAACTGAAACGTGTAATCAGCCAGGGGCCCTTTATACGGTATCTGGCCCTCGATCCCTTCTGGCACCAGCTTACCCGCAGCCATATCCTGACCTCCAGCACCCTGGCCCGAGGCATATCGGTCTCTGGCGCGCCCTTTCATCGCGCCCAACGAACCCATGCCCCGGTACTCCTTGAACCGCCGTCCCTCGTAGATCACGATCTCACCCGGCGACTCCTCCAGACCGGCCAGGAGCGAGCCCAGCATGACTGCGTCCGCGCCGGCCGCCAGCGCCTTGACGATATCGCCGGAATATTTGATGCCGCCGTCGGCGACGATCGGCACGCCCTGAGAGTGCGCTGCTGCCGCACATTCGGCAATAGCCGTCATTTGCGGTATCCCGGCTCCAGCCACGATGCGCGTCGTGCAGATAGAGCCCGCGCCGACACCTACCTTGATCGCGTCTGCACCGGCGTCGATCAACGCCTCAGTGGCCTCGCTAGTGACGACATTCCCCACCAGCATCGGCAAGTGGGGTGCGATCATCTTGATCCGCTTGATTGCCCGCAATACGTCGGCCGAATGCCCATGCGCCGTGTCCACCGCCACCGCGTCCACGTCCGCGTCCAACAAAATCTCCAGGCGGTTGTCCAGATCCTCACCTACGCCCACCGCCGCGGCGACCAGTAATCGCCCCTGGTCGTCTGTGGCTGCATTGGGGAAATCTTGCTTCTTGAGGATGTCCTTGTAGGTGATCAGGCCGCGCAGGTTGAAATGTTCGTCTACCAGCGGCAACTTCTCGATCCGATGTTTGTGAAGGATGGATTTGGCTTCCTCCAACGAAGTTCCCATCGCCGCCGTGATGAGAACCTCGGAGGTCATGTATTCTCGGACAGGGGCGTCAAACTGGGTGGCAAAACGCACGTCCCGGTTGGTGAGGATACCCACCAGCCTGCCGTTATCGGTGATGGGCACGCCGGAGATGTGATAGCGCGCCATGATGGACTCGGCCTCGGCCAGGGTAGCATCCGGGCCTAGCGTGATGGGGTCAACGATCATACCCGACTCGGAGCGCTTGGTCTTATCCACCTCAGCCGCCTGCGTCTCCGGGCTGAGGTTGCGGTGAATGACTCCCATTCCCCCCTGGCGAGCCAGGGCGATAGCCAATCCCGCCTCGGTCACCGTATCCATCGCAGCCGATAACACCGGGATGTTCAATAACAGATTGTTATGCAAACGAGTGCGCAGGTCCACCCCCGAGGGTAGCACTTCCGCGTAGCCTGGCACCAGCAGCACGTCATCAAACGTTAGCGCTTCAGTGCCTAGCAGATCAGTAAATTGCATCGCTACCTCCCGAAAAAGATAAAGCCCTACCCCCCGGGCTTCCCTGGCAGTGGGTAGGGCATCGACTCGTCTTTGAACGCATACTCAAGCCCGCAGGCGCATTGTACACGCGAGATGAGGGAGAAGCAAATGGGGCGAACCCTCCCGGAGCGCCCAATGGTCCCCTGCACAGGGGAAAGCCCCCCCACGGGGCAGGTTTTGACTGCACAAGCTGCGATTTTTAGTGCCAGTGGCACGGGAGGATGTGTCGCCCCCAAAAATGAATGCACCCCTTGATTACTGATTGGATAAGCCTGACAACAGGCTAGGACGGTTGGCCTGAGCCTGGCAAACGTAACATAGGGGAGCTTCATTGGCCGCATCAACTTCGTCGGCGGCGGTGAGCACGCCACATTTGGCGCAGGGAGCCAGCCGACCTGCCTTCACCGGCCGCGGCCGTGTCCTCAGGAGTTCTCCAGACATAACTTCCTGACCGAAGGCCACGGCGTGGGTGGGGCAGCCAATGACACACAGGTTGCAGTCATCCCCCAAACAGAGTGCCGCCGAAAAATTGAGCACGTAATATTCACTATCGCTGACGAAGGAAATGGCCTCGGTGGGGCAAAACTGGGCGCACAGGCCACAGGCGGTGCAATCGTCGCTGATGGTCACGTCGGCGATGGGCAGGGCAGCCGTGGGCACGGAGGCCGATGGATCCGTCAACAACTGCCCCAGGGCGGCGGCCAGATGTTGGCGCTGGGCCGGGATATGGTGAGGCAGGCGGCGCCCCGCCTTGGAGGGGAGTGATTCGTCGGGGAGCACGGCCGTCTGTTCCGCCAGCCGTGTCACAGATCTGAAAAAGTCACGCCTCGAAATAATAGGTTGGCTGCCTTGCACCACTGGCCGGGAAACGGGTACATCGGCCAAATCGTCGGCATTGATTAGATAGCTGCGAATAATGGCCTCGTGCCCCATTAGCTGAAGCCAACGGTTGGCGCTAGTGATGGTCCGTTGGATGGCCCGACGCGCTTGCCCGATGGGGCAGGCATGGCAGATGCTGTCGTTCAGCCACAGCGTTTTGCCTGTTGCTGCCATTTCCAGCAAGGTCGGAGCCGATAGCGCCGCCAGGCAGCGCGGCGTCTGAACCACGCTGGCTTCGGGCACACGGCTCAAGTCCGCCGGCTCTTTGCGAGGACAGGCCAGCTCGATGGTCTGGCTCGAAGAGTTGGCTATCGCCTGTGGCAGCTTCGATTCAGGTGAGTTGGTCTGAACGAAAGCACCGGTAGGGCAGGCGTGCAGACACAGACCACACCGCACGCACGTATCCTGGTCCAGCGCAATAGGAGCTGCATCCACATTGTCTCCCTGGGGAATGGAGATGGCATCCACCGGGCAGGCGTCCACACAAATCCGACAGGCACGTGCCCGGTGACGGACGTTCAGACACCGGTTCCCCAGAACATGCGGGGGACTTCCATTCCACAGATCGACCAGATCTGCTGACTTACTTGATTCCACCATAGCTCAAATTATAATGGCAAGCAGATGATAACACAATTTTTGTTCGGCGGTGACTTGACAACCTGAAGATTTGATGATATAATTAGAACGCATGTTCTATTGGGGTTTAGCGTGCTGGGGACAGCCATTCCCCAGCCAAAGTAAAGGAGGCAGAGTCGTGAAACACAGCGTTGTCCATTTGGAGATCCCGGCCGATGATGTGGATCGGGCCAAGTCTTTCTACACCCAGCTATTCGGCTGGCAGTTCTCGACCTCTCCAGAGTATGAGGGATATTGGACCGTTGATGTGGGCGAGGAAGAAGCTGGTCACGGTATTGGGATGATGGCACGCCAGGCCCCTGACCACCGGCTGATCAACTACCACCAGGTGGAATCGGTGGCAGAGTACGCGGCACGAGTCGAAGAACTGGGAGGGAAGGTGATCATGCCCAAGAGCCCTGTGCCTGGTATGGGCTGGTTCGCCCAGTGCCTGGACACCGAGGGTAACGCCTTTGCCCTGTGGGAAAGTGACACTTCGGCAGCTTGATTTCGCCCCGGGTATGAACGATCTCCCACCTTCACACGGGTGACTTGATTGCCGTGGCCTCGCCCGGAGAGCCACATCCGGGCGAGGCTTCCTCCTTTATGCCTATCCTCGTATGTAGATCGCATTGGAGAAAACCCATCCCCGGGGTTTGATCCGGTAGCGACGATACGCTTCCACGCGAAAGACACCTGGCTCATTGGTCTCGTAGGTCAGCACACGACCTCGCGCCCGTGCAACTTCGCGCCCATCCTTCAGGAGCCGCAAGCCCGCGGACAGTGGGCTGGCTACGTGCAGCGTCACCGGGCCGTTCGGGCGCATTTCATCCCCCATTGAGACAGTTCCCTGACGGCTGGTCGCTGTGAAGCGGAATCCCCGGGCATCCCCAGCCAGGTCGTAAGCTACAAAGACGTGACCAGCCCGCAAGGCGTCTAACACTTGCGCTTTGGCTGCTGTCACGTCGCGGGATAGGGGTTCGTCGAGCAGCACATGCGTGTTGACCGCCCTGAACAAATAGCCGTAGGGAAAGACAGGTCGTTTCAGGGGACCGAAGCTGTAGACGTTAGCGTGGGCATCGGCGCCGCCGATGGCGACCACCTTCGCTCCGTTGCGTAAGAGGTTATCCCACAAAGCCAGCGTCTCACGGAAGGGACCGGTGATCAACAAGCTGGGAAAAAAGGCAGCGAAGACGGCGGCCGGCTTGGTGGATAGAAGGCTCTTGAACTCCGACATGTAATTCCACAACTCGATGCCAATGAAACCAGTCACCTCCCAATCCACCCAGGGAATCTCCGGCTCGTCGAAGAGTGGCGCAGCCCGCTCGACGGGGTGAGCGATGAAGCCGACACCGCCGTGTTGCCTGACAGCATTGATGAGCTCCTGCGGCCGGGACGCGTACTGGCATACTTCCTGGTCTATCCCCAAACACAGGTAATGATTCACCTGGGGAGACCGCTCCTCGTCATGTACTTCTTCGCCCATCAGCAACAAAACCTCCTTGCCTGTTTCCGGATGGGCGTACCACCCTTCTTTGCCCCCCACCCACACGTTGTGGTCGGTGATCATGATCAGGTCGAGACCGGCCTGGGCGGCGGCCATGGCCAAATCCTGATGCGTGCCAACGCCGTCCGAGCAGTGGGTGTGCATGTGGAAGTTGCCGGTAATCTCAAACTGGGAACTCGGAAACTGGTCGCTCATTTTTGATTGCCTCAACATTGTCATCCTGGAGTGCATTCCAAGGATTTGTAAAAGAATAACTTCCGATTTTCTACGCTTGGTGTCCGGGCCAAACTCGGAAGTTATTCTTTTACACTGCCTAAGTGAAAACGGATGGGCGCCAATAAAATGGAGGCGAGGTTATATCTCCGGCTAAAGCCTCGACTCCATCTTTGTTGAGACACTTACTTTGGAGGAGTCGAGGCTTTAGCCGGTCAAGGCGCAGGCGGAATACGCAACACCTGACCCGGCTTGATGCGACTCTTGGTGATCACCCAATCGAATCGTTGCGTGGCCATGGCGGAATACGCAACACCTGACCCGGCTTGATGCGACCGGGATCGTCCAGGATGTCGCGGTTGGCGTCGAAAATAACCCGCCACTGGCTGGATTTGCCGTACACTTGCCTGGCGATAGAGGAGAGCGTGTCGCCCGGTTGAACGGTGTAGGTGGTCGGCTCTGGCTCTAGCGGCGGAGAGGGCACGTCGCCAGGTGACAGAAAACGCTTATCCTCTGCCACCAATCTGTCGAGGATGGCCTGGGTGCTGATGGGATCATCGCCGGCCACCCGCTGCACGAGGCGTGCTCCACCAGCCTGCAGAGCAGCGATCTGATCCTCGCTCACACCGCTGGGAGGGCCAACCACGGTAACGTAAGGCCAGCGCCCCACGGCGGCGTTGGCGGCAAAGGTGACGTCGGGGCTAAAGCGCCAGATGTAGCCCAAGGCCGGCTCCAGGTAATCCTCGTTGGGCAGGATGACTACGTGCTCACCGGGACCTGGCCTAAGTAGTCCAACGTCGTCTGGGAGCGGCTCAACAGGCTCCGGTTCTCGCAATCGGCTGCGCAGCACGGCCGGGTCTAGATTGAGGCCAGGGCATTGGGTGTGGCTGCCCGTCAGCTCGCGGTGTCCTCGCACGTTTTCCAACGGGATGCTGTATTTGGTCATTAGCTGGCGTAGTAGCCCTATCAACGAGGTCATCTGCACCTGGCTGGGGCTGGTGAACTGGTCGGGGATAGTGTGCACCACCCCATTCTCATCGCGCCAGGTACGACCACTACTAAACCAACCGGCCAGACACACGGCCAGGTAGTGATTGTTCCAATATTGACCATGCTCCAATCCATAAGAATCGCTCGGGTCTTTGAAGCCAGCGTGATAGGCGGCAATCTTCTCGTCCAGCGCGTACTCAATTACCCCATCGCCCCGGATGACGTAGTTGTAGCCGCCGTGAGCCCATCCTCGCTCATGGACGTGGTAGTTGAAGAAGGTCAGCGCATCACCGCTAGGCGCACCGGTTTCCCGGTCGGCGGTAGCCGAATGGTGGACGGCCACCCCCAGGATGGCCCCCGGCCTTTGCCAGTCTTTGTAGACTACATAGTTTGGCATCTGGTCGCGCACGTCAAGGGTATTCAAATTGCTGGCCATCACGTGGTATCCTCCTCAGCCTAACCTCCCGGAGCAAAGCCCCCCCACGGGGCAGGTTACGTTGAGTGGGCAAATTGCCGAATGTAGCGACGATCTCTGCCTTGATGTTTGCCTGAACCTGCGGGAGGGTGAGTAATTACAATTCTTGAGCCACGACCTTCAAAACAGTGAGAGTTGCTCGCCATCTTTGTGTTTCTTGCCCGGCTTGCTCAACGGGGGTGCGGGATTGAAACCGTTCTGATCTAGCCATTCCCAGTCAGGGCCATTCCAACCAAAGCGCTCGAAATCGGTACATCCCTGAGTGTCGAATTCAACCCCTTCAGCTTCGAGCAATTGTTGTTGAATCTCCCCACCCTGCCCGGGACGCAGGCTGATCTGGCCCTTGCTGTTGATGACACGCTGCCAGGGCACGGATCGGTCGTCAGCTTTCAGCGCTGCCATGGCATAACCTACCTGGCGTGCTGTACAACCTCGCCCGACAATGGCCGCAATCTGGCCGTAGGTCGAGACTCTGCCAGGAGGAATCCGACGGGCTACAGCGTAGATTTGATCGTACAGTGATGCGTCTTTGAGCGTTTTCATGAGTTCGTGTGAACCTTGAGGGATCATCTTCCATCAACCAGGTTTGTGGAAGATGATGACGTATTCGTGTTTGAAGATGTAATACCCCCCGGCCAGCGCCCGGTAGCGCCACAAATTGCTGGTCCGTCCCTTGCCCCGCTCGTTGCCTTCGATATTCTTCACCACAATCGCCTTAGTCTTAA
>JAHELX010000333.1:5320-6863 GCA_024643945.1 Anaerolineales bacterium | reverse complement strand
CCCGAACCGGCCCTATCTCTTGCAGCAGCTCGTTCATCTGTTCGACTTCCCGCATAAAAGGTTTCGTACACACGGTGCAGATAGCCACCAGACGCAGCCGGCGTGTATCGATGCCTCGTTCCTGCATCATGGGGTACACGCGATTGATAACCTGCGCGGTGCGCTCGGGAGCGCCTTTGTATGGACAATCGGTGCCGCTGTACATCACCAAAACGGCATCGATCCCGCGCTCGAAAGCATGTAGGTAGAAATCCTCGGGAAACATGCACGGGCTCAAGCAGGGAAAAACGTAGGTGTTTGGCGCGTACTCGGCGTGGAGCTGGCCGACAGAATCGGCGCCGGCATAGCCGCCGGATAGGCTGGCCAGGATAAGAATCTTGGTTTCTTTTCTATCTGTATCCATTATCGTCGCGAACACCTTTACTTCAGGCGCTTGATAAAGATGCGGTCGTAGCCGTGTGCGGTAACAGCCCCCAAGAATTCATGGCCTACCTTCATTGACCACTTAGGGATGTCCTCTTTCGTTCTTGGGTCGCCGGACCAGATCTCCAGCACCTCACCTACTTTGACGGCGCCAATGCCCTTTTTGGCTTCCAGCAGCGGGCCCGGGCAGGCACTGCCGCGAGCATCTACAACCTTTGCGGCTTGGATGGTGGATAGATCAACAGTAGTCATGGCACAATCCTCCTGACTTTATCCGGATTAGAATAAGACTTTTACGTTGACTCGACCGGTTTCTCTTGTGTAAATAGCCCTTGCCTTGCTTGAAATAAGAGCTGACAACCTTCCATGAATTCATTTGGTTTAATTCGGTAATAAATCGTCTGTCCTTCTCTGCGGGAGGCCAGGATATCTTTCTCTTTCATCAAACGCAGATGTTGAGACGTATTTTGCAAGGAGCATTCGATAGTGGAGGCAATTTCACTCACGGACATCTCCCGCTCGCCCAGAGCCCATAGGATCAGCACCCGCTTGGCGTTGCCAAAAACCCCGCAAACGCCTGCTTGGCTTTCTGCCAGCTCCCGGAGCTCTGCGTCAGTCATTTGATAATCGCAGTCTTAGAACTAAACAAAACTATTAATTGCAGCACTTCTTAATTATAGCGTCGCTCAGCAGCCACGATAAGTGATAAATATCACATAAACGATTGAACTTATCCATTGGCTGGCATAGAAGATTTCGATTGCGGCATTTCCCGTCCCTCTGAAATACCGGCGCACGATGGAGCAATTTGCGCCAGCGCAAAGACAGACGCTGCCGTCTCGGGTACAATTGGAGGATGGAAGGGTTGACGATGGAGCATCCACACTACTGGATGGATATCGCGGAGGGAAGATGGGAAACCTGGCCTCCATCACCACAACCGGTTGGATCCGTTCTCTCCTGTTGGTGATCCTGCTGCTTTTCAGTGCATGTCTCCCCCGTTCGGAAAGGGTGGAAACGACGCCCTATTGGACCACGGCAACGATCGAACCGGCCTCTTCTGTGAATCCGACTCGGACAATAACGCCTGGGCCAGTTTCGGCATCTCCAATTCAGACGG
>JAHELX010000333.1:0-5220 GCA_024643945.1 Anaerolineales bacterium | reverse complement strand
TTGTATACGACAACATCGCCTACGATCCACGGCTGCAAACCGCCTGGGGCTTTGCTTGTCTGGTCGAGACCGGAGAGAAGACTATTCTCTTTGACACCGGCGGTGATGGAGCCAGGCTGCTGCGGAATATGGCAACGCTGGGAGTTGACCCTAAGAGCATCGAAGTCGTCGTCCTTTCTCACATCCATGGGGATCACACCGGCGGGCTGGAGAGTCTGCTGAGGGCAGATGCCCGCCCCACGGTTTATCTCCCTCGCTCCTTTCCCTCCGATTTCAAGTCGCGAGTCCGGGCTCAGGCCGATGTGGTTGAAGTGGGACAGGCTGCCAAGATCGCGGATGGCGTGTACACTACCGGCGAGATGGGATCAGGCATCATCGAGCAGGCGCTGGTGCTGAAGACGAGCCGGGGGCTGGTGGTGGTTACAGGTTGCGCCCATCCCGGCATCGCGGAGATGGTGGCGCGGGCGGCAGAGATTGGCGGGGATAAAGTCTACCTGGTGCTGGGCGGCTTCCACCTGGGCGGAGCCAGTGAAGCAGCAGTTAAGGAGATCATTGCCGAGTTCCAACGGCTGGGCGTGCAAAAGGTAGCTCCCAGCCATTGCACGGGCGATAACGCCCTCCGCCTTTTCCGCGAAGTGTATCGGGAAGACTTTATCGCAAGCGGAGCAGGGCAGATAATCGAGATCGCGCCCTGACTGATGATCATTGCTTTCCGGCACCTCTCAAAGCGAGTACGCAATCGATGTTGAATTGTCTTTGGCCATTGAGATTATCATCCTCAGGCACCGGGTCTTGCTGTCGAGTGGTTGTGTTCATCCTCCTGCTTATCGCTGTCTCTTTTCCTTGTCACGAACGGCCGAGCCTGACCGCGCTGGCTAAGCCCTCTGGTTGGGAACCATGGGATGCAGGACTGCCTTCCTTCGCCCCTGTGGTAAGCCTGGCGATAGATCCAGGGCATCCTGACACCCTATATGCCGCAACCTATAGTCTGCCAGGGCTTTGGTATTCCACCGATGGCGGTCAGACGTGGGCAAAGGACTGCCAGGGGCCTTGCAACCATCCCGCCTTGACACTATTGTGGGACTCCGGACACCAGTGTTGGTGGGCAGGGACGGCCGGGGGGCTGTTCTTCCGCCCAGCCGCCTCGGCCATCTGGCAGTCCGTTTCTGAGTTCGACGGGCCAGTCTTTTCCCTGATGCTGGATGAGGTTGGACATATCTATGTCGTCGCCGCCGATCGAGGCCTATTTCGGGGGGAAGGGGATGGAAGCTGGACATGGCTTCGCCGGGAACCCCAGGCATTGACTGCGGCTGTGTCTTCCACGGGGCGTCATATCTTCATAGGCACCTCAGGTAAGGGGCTCTGGATAAGTCACGATGCCGGTGAGACCTGGCACCAGGTGCCGGATTGGCCGGAGGAATATGTTTCAACGCTGCTGATCGAGCAGGATGAAGGCGGCCGCGTCTATGCCAGCACCTCGAGTCAGGTGTATGATTCCGAGGATTTCGGCCGCACCTGGCAATCGATCCTGGCGCTGGGTGAGCATGCCTATACCTTTGCCCTGGCCCCGGACGGCGCCCTGTATGTGGGCTTGACCGGGCGTGTGGCCCGGTCGCAGGACAGAGGACAAAACTGGTCCTTTTCTCAGGGCAACAGCACGGGCCTGCACCCTCAAATGCCCATTCTCGATCTGGTGGCCGTTCGGCAACCAGGTGCCAGCTATAAGCTATATGCGGGAACGCGGGATGGCGTCTATTGGAGCGCCGACCAAGGTAGAACCTGGCAGCGTCATCTCAGAGGGCTGGGAGGCGTTGAGGTCGAGGCTCTGACCTGGGATGGCGAAGGGGGGCTACTGGCGGCGACCCCCTCCGGCCTATATCAGCGGGCCCCTGGAAACGACGCATGGCAGCCCGTTGCCCCAGCCTTCAGGGATAAACGTTTCTATGCCCTATCCAGCGACGCAGCCTTGCGGACGATCTACGCCGGTATGCAGAACGGCCTGGTGCAAAGTACCGATGGGGGAAAGACCTGGAAGGAAGTGGCCTCCGATTTGTCACCACTCGGCATGCCCGGTGTACTGGTCGATCCTGACAATCCGGACCACGTCTTTATCCGGCTCGCTTTCGAGCGCGTTTACGAAAGTAGGGATGGAGGAGAAACGTGGGAGGCGCGCTGGGATGGGATGGAGACCCACCACGTTGTGCTGTGTATCGCTCGCTCTCCATCTGGGGAGCTTTGGGCCGGGACCCAGGATGGGCTCTTTCGCTGGGATCAGCAAAGCGAGAGTTGGGAGCGAGTGTCTCTTCCTGTCACTAGTCAGAGCGTTTTTGCTATCGCCTTTGAACCAGAAGACGAGGCAGCCTATGTGGGCGCAACTGGGGGGCTATGGTGTCGCCGGGATAGGAGCCACTGGGTCCGCTGCGGGGCGAACAAGATCGATCACACGGTGACGGCGCTGGCCGTACTCCCCGACGGTCACATCTACGCCGGAACCCGATATACCGGCCTTTATCGGTCGTGCGACGCAGGAATGACCTGGCATCGGGTTTTGGGCGTCCCGGACGACAGCAGCGTCAACGCCCTGCTAACTGATACTCATGCGCGCATGGTTTACGCTGCCACCGATCGCGGATTATTCCGGGGCTATGATTTTACCTGCCCCCCGTCTGAAAGGCCGCCCTGGCGTGGGGCGACGGAAGAGTCAGGCGGCACAACGTGGCTGAGACGCATGCTCTTTCTGTCAAGGTATCATTCTCCCGCTCAGACCCTACCGGCAGTACACACCCTCAGAGCCGACGACGAGTTGCTACGGCTTGCCAGCGATATGGGATTTCAAGCCGTAGTTCAGGTGCTTTCGTGGGAGGAGGTCGAGCCGACACCGGGCGAATGGCATTGGGAGTACGCCGACTTTCTGGCCCGGGCCGCAGATTTCTATGATCTTGGCCTTATTGCACGCCTTGACCATCCACCTGAGTGGGCTCGGCAAGGGCAGGGGGAAGGGACGGTTGGCCACACGCCTCCATTTGATATGGAGGCATATCTGAGATTTGTAGAGGCAGTTGCCCAGCGCTACCAGGGGCGGGTCCAGGGATACATCATCTGGAATGAACCAAATCTGGCCCAGGAATGGGGAGCAGCCCCGGATCCCATCGCCTACACCCGGCTGTTACAGCGGGCTTATATTGAGATCAAACGGAATGATCCATTGGCACTGGTGATCAGCGCCGGACTGTCACCCACCAATGCTCAGCCGGCTGCAAGTGAGCAAGATGAACAGGCTCTGGACGACCGGATCTTCCTGGAACACATGTACCAGGCTGGGGCGCGCCCGTTTTTCGACGCCTTGGGTGCTCATCCCTATGGCTTTGCCTATCCCCCGGATGACCCGTCCGGCGCCCATGCTGGGCTCAATTTCAACCGTATCTTGGACCTGCGCGCCACGATGGAAGCTTATGGAGATGAGTCGAAGCCGGTCTGGGTCACCGAGGTCGGCTGGACGACGCGTGGCACGGGTCAGCATGCCTGGCTGACCGTTACACCGCAAGAGCAAGCTGACTATCTGGCGCGTGCCTGGCGGAAGACACGAGGCGAGTTCCCCTGGTTGAAGGGATTCGCCGTGTGGAACTTGAGCTCTGGGTTGTCAGAACGGGACGAGAAAGCCGGGTACAGCCTCTTGTATCAAGATGGCACCCCTAAGCCCGCCTGTGAAGCCCTCCAACAAGCACTGTCTTCGTCCGATCATGAATCCACCGTATCGGGTCTCGGGAGGATCGTGGATCTGCTCTTTGCCCCCCGTTCGCCAGTTTTCATCCTTGCTGCGGAAGAAGAAGTTCATCTGGGCGACAGCCAGTGACCGCCCTTCCGGCCCCTGTATGGGGCCCGGTATCCAAGTGTGATTTGGAAGGGTGGGTTCTACGTTAAACATCCTGAGCAAGGACCCTGGAAACTACGCATGGAACTGCAAAGCCATGAGCCAGGCAATGTCGTATTCTTGAATGGGCATTTCCTGGGATATCTTCCCGTGAAGGACTGGACCTATTCCTGGGTTTCGGCCAGCTTCTCGGTGCCGAGCGAGTTCTTGCAGCCGGGATATAATGAACTGACGGTGCAAGCAGGCTACGTGGCGCCGCAACTCCAGGGCACGGGATTCACCTGGGATGACGTGCTTTTCCGAGACATTCTCTTGGAATAGGCAGTGATTGAGGCTATTTCGGCAGCAGGAGGTTCCCCAGTCAGGAAGTGAGGTGGGGGCAAAGCTACCGATGACCTGGTGGTCGAATTATGGCCGGCCGGCACCGCCTGGGATGAGCCGGTGCTGAAAATCAAGAGTCTGAGCGGTGAACGCAACGGTGTGCAACAGATAGTGATCGTCGCCTTGGATGAAGTAGGACCATTGGTCGCGACGCTGACTGAGGCGGCTGAGGCGTTAGCAGGAGAAGAAGCCAAAGGAATGCAACCCGATAACGAGTAAGGACATCCTGAAGCAACTGATAGGTGGAATATGATTATGAAACCCCATCTATCCCCGGTCTAATTTGAAACGCAAGGAGATAAGCGAATGGTCAAGAAAATCACTGTTACGACCCAAACTGTTGACCCGGCTGCGCAGATGCTGCTCGGAGAGGCCGAGGCCCTTGGCGTGTCCACTGCCTTCAGCAGGGCTGCCGCGATGGCTCCCTGTCCCATCGGCGAAGACGGCCGGTGCTGTAAAAACTGCCACATGGGGCCATGCCGGTTGGTCAAGCCCGGCCAGCGGGGCGTGTGCGGCGCAACGTTAGAGACTGTCGCCGCGCGCAACCTGGCCCGTGCCATCGCCGCCGGCGCTGCGGCCCACTCAGACCATGGCCTGGACATGGCCTTCACCCTGGAGGCCGTGGCCAGGGGCGAGGCGCCCGGCTACGAAGTGCGCGACCCGCACAAGCTGCGCAGCGTGGCTAGGCTGATGGGTATCCAGGCCGACGATAGGCCGGTAAACGACCTGGCGTTGGAGGTAGCCGAACGAGCCATCGAGAACTTTCGCCAGATGCGGGGTGAACTGACCTACGTGAGCCGGGCGCCAGCCAAGCGCCAGGAGATATGGCGCAGGCTGGGCATCGCCCCGCGCAGTGTCACGCGCGAAATCGTCGAGACCCTGCACCGCACTCACATAGGTACTGACCAGGATGCGGAGCACATTCTGCGGCACGTGCTGCGCACCGCCCTGTCCGACGGTTGGGGCGG
>JAHELX010000332.1 GCA_024643945.1 Anaerolineales bacterium | reverse complement strand
AGTCACCTTCTGGATCAGATGGGGTGTCGCTTGAAATGGTCCGGCAAGAGTCTCTAACGATCAGATGTGTCGTCATTTTGTACACGTTACCATCTAGTGGCTTGCCCTGTACCAGGCGTATCAGCATTTGTGTGGCTACGTATCCCATTTTGGTGATAGATTGGTCAACGGTAGTTAAGCCGGGATTGATGTAGGCCGCCTCTGGAATATTGTCAAATCCAGCCACAGACAGGTCGTCGGGGACGCGCAACCCGGCTTCCTGGGCCGCCTGAATCACGCCGATGGCCGATTGATCGTTGGCCGCAAAGATGGCTGTCGGGGGGACAGATAACCTGAGTAATTTCTGAGCGCAGATAATCGCTGTTTCCGTAGAGAAATCACCCACCTGGATTAATTCTGGATCGATGGGGATATTAGCCTGACGCAACCCATCTCCGTAACCCTGCAATCGTCGGATAGCGCTTTGTAACTCAGGGCGTCCGCCGATGAAACCAATACGGCGATGCCCCAGGCTGATTAAATACTCCATCATAGCCAAAGCGCCGTCCCGGTTGGTTGCAATGACCGCCGGGCAATCAGGGGTCTCGTTGTTGGGATCTACAACAACGATAGGGAAAGTTGTGGAAAAGGTGGTTGCAGCGGGGGTAACCACAATCACGCCATCAGTGATGCTGCCGTTAAGCAGAGAAACGTATTGCTGCTCTTGGGCAGCAGACGAGTTTTTCCTGATGTCTCCGTTGGTATATACGATCAAATCGTAGTCGGCCTCTGCGATCGCCTGGTTGACGCCCCTCATGACTTGAACGGGAAAAGGCTGTTCTACATCCGGCATAATGAGGCCGATCACGTTTGTTTTGCGGCTGCGCATGCTCCTGGCTGCCAGACTCGAGGTGTAGCCCAGTTCCTGAATGATATCCTGCACCTTCTCGTAGGTTTCGGAAGCGACGTCGTCCTTATCGTTTAGAACTCGCGATACAGTTGAGACGGAGACGCCGGCAACTTTGGCTACATCCTGAATGGTAAGAGCTTTTCTGGCACGTTTCATGGGGTACACTCTGCCAAATTTTCTCGTTGTCGCAAGTCGGTAACGGTGCCGGTATTGTTACCGGTATCTTTTCCGAATCATATCATAGTTGGAGAGATTTGTCAAGAGCTATTGACAACATATGGCAAGATGTGGTATAATAAATTGAAACGGTTCAATCAATAGGATGATGCATGAAATGGCGACCATCCGCGATATTGCCCGCCAGGCTAAAGTTTCCGTTGGCACAGTCTCGAATTATTTGAATAACCCTGAAATTGTCAGAGAAGAGACGCGTCAGGCGATCCGGCGGGCAATTCAGGAATTAGACTATTATCCCCGTGCCGCAGCCCGCAGTCTGAAGTCTAACCAGACTCATCGCATTGGCCTGGTCTCGCTGATCTCCCCAGAAGAAAATCGCAGCCTCGAGCCCAGCGATGTCGCCTTTCTAGAATTCCTGGCTGCCGTAAACACCACATGCGCCGAGCAAGGCTATGCGGTGCTGCTTATGGCCGCCACGTCACCAGCCGGCGAACTTCCCATCTATGAACGGCTCGTAGGTGAGAAGCAGGTCGATGGCGTGATCCTCCTGGGAACGCGGCCGGTGGATGCCAGAATTGAGTTTTTAAGCTCTGTTCAATTCCCCTTTGTCTCTTTTGGCCGTTCGCAGAGTAAGGTAGATTACGCCTACGTGGACGTGGATGGTGAGAGCGGTATTGTCAAAGCGGTTGACCATCTGGTCCAACTCGGGCACCAACGGATTGGCTATATCAGTCCGCCTGATGGCCTGATGTGTACCGTCCAACGGTGGGAAGGCTTTCGCCGTGCCATGCACAAGCATAATTTACCGATCGAGGACGAGCTGGTCATTCCAGGTGGGTTCAGCGAGCAGGCCGGTCAGGTTGCTATGCATTTGCTGCTGGATTTACCCCAACCTCCAACAGCAGTAATAACGACCAACGACCTGTGTGCCTTTGGCGCGATACGCGCCCTCCAATCGCGCGGCAAGTTGGCCGGCCAAGAAGTTTCTGTCGTCGGTTTCGACGACATTCGATTGTCCGCCCACTGGTATCCATCATTGACCACCATCTCACAGCCTTTCCGGCGTATTGGCTTCTTGTCTGCCCAGATGTTGTTTGACATAATTACCGGCAAGCAGGTAGATCGCCATATTGTCTTGGAGCCCAAGTTGGTTGTGAGGCAGTCGACCGGTCCAGTGAAGCGCTTGGGAGCAGGCTAACCAGGCGTTTTTTTTCGATCAGAATTGAAACGGTTCAATTCATAGCCGCTATGGCCGCATTTTTCAGGGGGAGGTGTCTATCGGAGTAACTATGCAAGGCTCAAGATCGCAAGATGAGACTTTCACACCCTTTCATGCTATATTTACAACTGGAGGAAATAAAATGAAAAAGATTGCCGCTCCGATCGTAATCTTGGTTCTGTTTGGGCTGATCCTCACAGCCTGTGCACCAGCAGCACCGGCGGTTGAGCCAGCCAGGGATGAAGAGCCAACGCCAGTGGTTATCACGGAAACGGAAATGGTGGTCGTGACCGCCACGCCCCAGCCGGCAGGACCTGTAACCATTACTTTCTGGCATAACTACAATGAGGTTTCGCCCGAAAACGAGATGATGGTCAACACCCTTATCCCCATGTTTGAGGCGGAACATCCGAACATCAAAGTCGAATCGCTTTCCGTGCCTTGGAATGAATTTCGCCGTAAATTGTTCACTTCCATTGCCGGTGGCGTTGCTCCCGACCTGATCCGCTCAGACATTATCTGGGTGCCGGAACTGGCCGAAATGGGGGCGCTCATGCCTTTGGACGAGGTCATGCCCGACTTTGAGGAGTATAAGGCCCTGGTATTTCCCGGCCCGCTGAGCACCAATTACTGGAACGGCCACTACTACGGTCTACCGCTGGACACCAATACCAAGGTATGGCTGTACAACAAGGAAATGTACGACGCAGCCGGCATTACCGGCCCCGCACGGACAATCGAAGAGCTGGCAGAACAATGTGACGCCATTAAGGCAGCCAATCCCGATGCTTACCTGTTCGCAGCCGATGGGACAACCGCCTGGGTTTTCCTGCCCTGGATCTGGAGTATGGGCGGTGATGTCGTCGACGCGGACCTGGCGACAGCCAGCGGCTACTTGAACGGCCCGGAGACGGTCGCTGCCTATGAATTTTGGCTGGACATGTACAACAAAGGCTGCTTCGCGCCGGTCGTGCTCGGCGATGGCATTGACCCCATCACAGGGTTTGCCCAGGATCTGTATGCCAACATCGACAATGGGCCGTGGACCTACCCGATGATCGAAACTCAGTTTCCTGACAAGCAGGTCCATGCCGCGCCCTTCCCGGCCGGCTCCGCCGGTTCGATTGAGGTCGTGGGCGGCGAAGACATCGTTCTGTTCCAGCAGTCCCAACACCCGGAAGAGGCCGCCGAGTTCGTCCGCTTCGTTATGTCAGCCGAGTATCAATCCAAGATGGCCGAAGTTGGGCAAATCCCAGTGCGCCTGGATCTGGTCGACAGTCAATACATGCAAAACCATCCCTACTACGGCACTTTCCTGGAACAACTGAAAACGGCCAGGGCACGCCCGGCACATCCGGCCTGGTCGCAAATGGATGAGATCATTGCTAACACAGGGCAGCGGATCTTGCGCGGCGAGTTGCCCCCTCAACAGGCTCTCGACCAGGCTGCCGCCGAGATCGACGCTTTGCTCCAGTAACGACCGTTGATAGTTGCCGGGGCGGCCTTTGGGTCGCCCCATTTTGAGTAAAGGCACCAATGAAAGGTAACTTTGAGGCGTCAAACAAACGATCTATGTCCGAAGCCGTCGCTAGAAAGCTGTATTCACCCGGCATCAGGCTGAACTGGCACAACAACACTCGCCACTGCTTGACCGCCTACGCTTTTTTGCTGCCGGGGCTGATATTCATTGGCATCTGGTTGGTTTACCCTACCCTCAAGGCTTTCCAGATCGGCCTCTATGACTGGAAGTTGATGCCTGGCCAGGTCAGCCAGTTTGTTGGCCTGAAAAATTACAGCCAGGCTCTACGCGATGAACTCTTCTGGCTCTCGCTCAAAAACACGGTCTTGTATGCTGTGGTGACTGTGACCTGTCAACTGCTGCTTGGCCTGGGGGTCGCCCTCATTCTGGATCAGGTGACCAGGGGCCGGATCGCTTTTCGGACGCTATACTACCTGCCCGTGGTCACCTCGTGGGTGGTCGTTTCACTGCTCTTCAAGTACCTGTTCAACTCCAGCTCCTCCGGTCTTATAAATTACTTGCTGGTGGATATTCTACACGTGCTGCCGACCTATGTTCCCTGGCTGAATGAACCGCGGACAGCATTCGTAGCCATCTATAGTGTAGGTGTCTGGAAGGGCGTCGGTTGGGCAATGGTCATCTTCCTGGCTGCGCTGCAATCCATCCCTGAAGAATACAAGGACGCCGCAGCCATTGACGGAGCCAAAGGTTGGCAGATTACCCTCTTTGTTATGTTGCCCCTCTTGATCCCCACCATCGTTCTCACCCTGATCATGCTTACCATCGGCGCATTTCAGGTTTACATTCAGGTAGCGCTGATCACAGGTGGGGGTCCGCTGCACCGGACAGAAGTGCTGCTCAGCTATATGTACGATAAGGCGTTCGGCGACCTGCAATTCGGCTATGCCTCAGCTCTTTCATACATCTTGATTGTTATCGTTTTCGTGATCAGCCAGTTACAAATGCGCCTATTGAAATCGGAGAAGATATCATGAGTGCTGGTTTCATGCTCGGCTGGAACAGGAGGCTCCCGTGGTAAAGCAGCGCTTGACGACCACTATCCCGTTTTACCTGCTCCTCGTCGCGGGCGCCGTGATGATGGTTGTTCCTTTCCTTTATATGCTTGGCACTTCGCTGAAAGGGCAAATTTACGTCTTTGAATACCCGCCCCGGTTTATACCTGTTCAACCCACGTTGCACAACTTCGTGGCAGCCTGGACATCCAACCACTTCGAACATTACTTTATCAACAGCGTTTTTGTTACCGCCAGCGCCACCGTACTTACAGTTTTGCTCGCCTCTATGATGGCATTTGCCTTTGCGCGTTTCGTATTTGCCCTGAAACGACCGCTTTATTACACCATCATGATTTTAATGATGATGCCCGCCATGACCCTGATCATTCCTCAATTTCTACTGGCAAACAAGCTGAATTTGATCGACAATCTGGCCGGGCTGATCGTGGTCTATGTGGCCCAGAACCTGCCCTTGAACACTTTTTTATTGACGGGCTTTCTTGATCAGATCCCGGATGAACTCGAAGAGGCAGCCCGGATCGATGGGGCTTCTTCGTGGAATGTCTACTGGCGGATCATGCTGCCCCTTTCCAGGCCAGCCCTGGCTACGGCAGCTATCTTCTCATCGTTGGGAGCCTGGGATGAGTACATCTGGGCCCTCACAATACTGAATGACCCAGATAAGCGAACACTGCCGGTTGGTATCGCAGCATTTCAGGGGGTCCACACGTCAGATTGGGGACTGATTTTTGCTGCTTCACTGATTGCCATTGGTCCTATTATCATTCTGTTCATCTTCCTGCAAAAATACTTTATCAAGGGCGTGCTCTCGGGCGCGATTAAGGGGTAGCCGTGGTGTTGAATCTTTACAGCCATAGCATATCTGTCATTCTGGAAAACCAATCTGCCGCTGGTGCATATTTGGCTTCGCCCACATTTGCTCCTTATCGTTTTTGCTGGTTTCGCGATTCATCGTATATTGCTTATGCAATGAACCTCGTCGAGCAGCACGAGAGCGCACGGAAGTTTCACGATTGGGCCAGCCGCACCGTCCTGCGCTACGATGCGAAAATCCGGCGAGGTATCGAAAGCGCCCGGCAAGGTGTCATGCCTGCGCAAGATGGCCTATTCCATCCTCGCTTTACGGTCGCGGGTGTAGAGATTCAAGATGGGTGGCCTAATCACCAGTTGGATGGCCTCGGCACCTGGCTGTGGAGCATGGTTCAGCATATTGAGCTTACCAGAACATCACCCGTACCTGAGCACTGGCGGCAAGCTGCAAAGCTGGTCGTAGACTATCTAATGGCGCTCTGGAAGTTCCCCTGCTTTGACTGCTGGGAAGAAAATGGCGACGGAGTCCATACCTACACATTGTCGGCGATTTATGGCGGGCTCCTGGCAGCAGCAGACACCTGGGACCAGATACGCGCCGGGGAAGTCGCACGCCAGATACGCACTTTCGTCCTGGAAAACACCCTAAACGGAAACCATTTGGTGAAATCCATTGGAAGCTCAGAAATCGACGCCAGCCTATTGGGTGTGGCACAGCCTTACCGGCTGCTTGCTCTCCAGCATCCGGTTATGTGCAGCACGGTCACGCGAATCGAGGGAGAACTTGGCTCTCTGGACAGCGGCGTTCGTCGTTATCAGCGGGACACCTACTACGGCGGCGGGGAGTGGCTCTTGCTGACCGCCTGGCTTGGTTGGTACTATGCGGAACTGGGACAGATAGATCGCGCTCGGATGGCCCAATCCTGGATCGAGGCACAGGTCACGCCCACCGGCGATCTGCCCGAGCAAGTCCAAATCAACCTGAATGATCCCCGTTACTACCCGTCCTGGGTCGAGCAATGGGGGAAGGTCGCCACACCGCTGTTGTGGTCGCATGCCATGTACCTGATTCTCTCTAAAACGCTCCGCCGATAGCTGGCGGCTGGAGGCTAGTTCACATGCCGCTGGTCTGAACCCTCTCCCCCCATGCAGGGGGGAGCCGGAGGGGGGTAGAGCGGCTGGAGGTTAGTTGCCATGCCTGATTCCGAAAGCCTTTAC
>JAHELX010000331.1 GCA_024643945.1 Anaerolineales bacterium | reverse complement strand
CTCAATCCCCGCTCCCCGTCGTAAACCAGGCGCCAGGCGTTGGCCGGGTCCCAGGCCGGCGAATAGGAGAAGAGATCGTTGGGCAGGTCTTCAAATTTGCCGGTCGCCACGTCCACCATGCGCAACCCCCAGTAGGGATGGGGCGGTAGGGTGTAACAGAATTCGATGTCGCCCTCGTCGTCGCGGTTTACGTCAATATCATACGCTTCTCGCGGTGGTCGCTGGCCGCTGCATTTGCGCTCTTCCTGCAGGCGGCCGCCGTGCTGCATGCTGATGGCGATTCTCGACCCATCGGATGACCAGGCCGGCGACTCGGGCTGGCGCACGTCGTTCAGGATGACCCGCTCGCCGCTGCCATCGACGTTGATGACCCACAGGCTGCCAAAGGCGCCGTTCTGGGTGTCCACCCAGCGGGTGAAGGCCACCCATTGGCCGTCGGGCGAGAGGGCGGGGTCCATGCCGGTCGTCAGGGGACGCAGGTTTGATCCATCAGCGTTGACGGCGTAGATGGTGCCACCACTAGACGCCTGGAACACGATCGTGCCTCCTGCTTTGGAGGCGGATGGTGGTGTGGCCGAAGTCGTGGGGTGGGCCGCGGCGGCTGAGACGAATGCCACCACTTCCGGCACGCCTGCCGTGTCGCCGCTGACTGACACGTAGGCCGCCCCCCCGCTCACCCAGCCGGTGTCCCCATCAGGTAACTCCACCTGCCACCACCCGCTGGCGGCGTGCTGGCCGACGACGGGAACCTGGTCGCCTTGCGCCAGCAGGCCAACGGCGGAATAAGACACCCCCGGGCCGCTACGCACATTGAGGGCCTCGGCCATGACGATTAACTGAGGGCTATCACCCCCTTGGGCCATTGCGTCGGGGACCAAAACCATCGCACCCACCAGCAGAGCCAGTAGCGCTGTCACCCATAGGTGGTGGAGGGTTGATCTGAGCACGGTTACCAACTTTTGCATGCTGGTCATCTCCTGATAGGCCCTTATCGGAATCCGCCGCGGCCACCGTCAGGGATGGGCACGCCACCCGGCGGGCCAAAGCGGTTGGTGTTTTCCTGGTTCAGGTAAGAGCTCACAGCGCCGATGGCTTCATCGCCCTTGCGCAGCTCTGCCGACTGAACCATGGTCCACTCCCCCTGGGATGCCTGCTTGGTAACCGTGATAGAGGTCGGCTGGCCGTCACGCAGGATCCTCACCATGGTCTGTCCTTCTCGGTCCACCAAAGCGCTGGTCGGCACCAGCCAGCTATCGGCCACTTCGTCGCCCAAAAGGGTGGCCACCGCCGTCATACCGGGGCGAACGCCCTCAAGGCTTGTGTCGGTGAGTTGGACGGTGACCGGGTAGTTGACCACCCCGGAGTCGGACGCACTGGAGGGGGTGATACGCGCGACGCTGCCTTTGAACACCTTATCCGGTAGGGCGTCCACCGTTATTTCAGCCGCCTGGCCGGGCTTGATCTTGTCGATGTCCACTTCAGCCACGTTGATTGTCACTTCGAGGGCATTCAAATCAGCCAGGGTTACTGCGCTGGTGCCGGCGCTGGCCCTCTGCCCCTCCTGCACGTCTACCGACAAAACAGCACCAGCTATCGGCGCTCGGAGTTGTGCCTGGGCCAGATCAGCCTGAGCCGCGTCCAGGTCAAGCTGGGCTTGCTGCACGCTGATCTCAGCCGCTTTCAGGTCGGACTCGCTGGGGCCTTTGGTCAGCGAGTCCAATGTAGACTGAGCGCTGGCCACCTCGGCCTCCGCCGCGGCTACGTCGGCCTGGGTCGGTTGGGCCTGGAGGGTATCCAGTTCATCCTGGGCGGTTTGTATGTCGCTCAGCGCCGTCTGCAGGTCAGAATCGGAGGCTGGCTGGGTGGCGATGTCATAGGCAGCCTTGGCGGCGTTGTAATCGATGGTGGCTTGCTGCAGGTCGGCCGCCTGCGAGGATGCGCCCACGTTGCCCTTATAAGAAACCTGGTCGTAGGCCCATTGCGCCTGTTGTAGAGCGATCATCGCCTTGTCGAGATCAGCGCTGAGTTGGGTCAGTTCCGCGTCGCTGGGACCATCCTGCAACTCCTGGTAGCTGGCCTGGGCGCTCGCCAGCTTGGCCTGGGCCGCAGCGATTTCGGCCTGGCTGGGGCCGGCCTTCACATCGGCCAGATTTTGTTGAGCCGAAGCCAGGCTGGCGCGCGCCGAGGCCACCTCAGCCGGGTCGGCGGGCTCCTTCAGGCTGTCCAGTTGGACTTGGGCGCTGGCCAGGTTCAGCTCGGCCTGCTTTTCCGCTCGCTCCAGGTCGGTGGTATCCAGGGCCACCAGCAGGTCACCTGCGGCGACTACGTCACCCACCTGGACAGCCACCTGGTTGACGTTGCCCTCCACCTGCAGCACAACCGGCCGCTGGCTACTTAACTGGATGTTGCCGGCCGCGCTTACCTGGGCGGCCTCGCTGGCAGGACGTATCGCGGTGGTGGGCAGGTTAGCCGGATCAAATGCCCGGCCAGCTCCCTGAGCACGGGCTGCGCTGGCGGTCTGCCCACTGATCAAGCTCAGAATGTTGGTCCGAAAGAAGTAGCCAGCGCCTGCCAGGGCGATGATGAAGATCAGTGCCATCCATACTCTTTTGTTTTTCATCTTAACTCCTGTGTGTTAGTGTGCTGAACGACTATCCAGCCACCCGGCCATCCGATCTACTCCGAGCGCAGAGCCTCGATGGGATCGAGTTGCGTAGCCCGCATAGCCGGATAAATGCCGAAGACCAGGCCGGCCAGTAAGCTAAAGCCTAAAGCCAGGACGAGTGAGTCGACCTGGATCAGAACATTGAAGGTGACGGCCGGAATCCGGCCAAACAGGGCGGCAATCCCATAAGCCAGGCCGACCCCGATCAGGCCGCCCAAAAAACAGAGCACCAGTGCCTCGACCAGGAATTGCAGCAAGATGTCGCTGTCGTGGGCACCGATGGCTTTGCGCAGGCCAATCTCCCGCGTGCGCTCCGTGACCGAAACGAGCATAATGTTCATAATGCCGATACCGCCCACCAACAAACTGACGGCGCCAATGGCACCCAGGAAGATTGTCATGGTCTGAGAGATGTCGGCGGCGGTTTGCAACAGGCTGGCCTGGTCGAAAATTTCAAAGTCGTTCCCCTGGTCTGCCCGCAGGTTGTGTCGCAAGCGCAGAGTGCTTTCAATCTGCCGTTTAGCACTTTCTACCTGGCCTTCACTCACCACCTGGACGTTGATATCGGTGACCGTGTACTGGCCTCGATAGCGGGGGGCATTGAACAGCAGCCCCTGGGCGACTTCGATAGGGACAAAGGCGCGCGCATCGGCGCTGGTGCGACCGAAACCGCCGGTTTCTTCCAAAACACCGACCACCTGAAACGGTTGGCCGTTAATCCGCAGATCCAGGCCGACCGGGTTTTCTCCCCCGAAAAGGTCACTGGCCAGTTGCGATCCCAGGATTACCACCCGGCTTTGTTCCTTAACGTCGGTCGGCGTCAAGAAGCGTCCCGAGGCGACGGTTAGATTACGCACCTGTGGATAATCGGCGGTAGTACCCGTCACCTGATTCATAGTGTTGGTGCTGCCGTACACCAGGCGGGCGTTGGCACTATATTCGGGGGCGACCAGGGCCAGGGCCGGGTGCAGGTCGGTGTCCTGCAAAGCCTTTACATCGCCCACAGTCAAGGTGCCGGCGGAACCGCTCCCTCCGCTCAGGCCGCCCACGTTGCTCGAGCCGGGGGAGATGGACAGCAGGTTGGTGCCCTGGCTTTCAATTCTCTGCGTGATGTTGGCCGCCGCACCGCGCCCGATGCCCATGGTGGTCAGCACCGCTGCCACACCGATGATAATGCCCAGCATGGTCAGAATGGCGCGCAGCTTGTGGCCGGTGATGCTTTCCAAAGCGACACGTAAGTATCTAATTACTTTCATGGCCGACCTCCATAACCCATCTGGCCAATTTCCTGCCGTTCTCCTCATCAGAAATGATTTTACCATCGCTGAGGGTAATTACGCGCTCAGCGCGCTGCGCCACCTGGGGGTCGTGAGTGACCATGATGACAGTCAGACCCTGGGTGTGCAACTGTTCAATCAAGTCCAGGACTTCGGCCCCAGTCTTGGTGTCCAGGGCACCGGTCGGTTCGTCGGCCAGCAGCAGGCTCGGCTTATTAACCAGCGCCCGGGCGATGGCCACCCGCTGCTGCTCCCCGCCGGAGAGTTCATCCGGGCGGTGACTGGCCCGGTCGGCCAGCCCGACCAAAGTCAGGGCTTGCTGGGCCATCTCCTGCCCCTGGCGCCATGAGGTTCCAGCGTAAAAAAGAGGCAACTCTACCTGGCGGCGGGCGTTGATTCGGGACAATAGATTGAATTGCTGGAAGACGAAGCCAATCTCGCGGTTGCGCAGATCAGCCAGTTTGCCTTTGCTCAACTGGCTCGCCTCCCTGCCCTTGATCCGATAGCTGCCGCCGGTGGGCCGATCGAGTAGGCCGATCATATTCATCAGCGTGCTTTTGCCCGACCCGCTGGCGCCCATAATCGCCACATACTCCCCCTGTCGTACGGTCATGGAGACGCCCCGTAGGGCGTGCACCTGTACTTCGCCCATTTGATATACTTTAGTCATGTTCTCGATCTGGATAAGCGCTCCGTTATTGTTTTGCTGATCAGGGTCCATGGTTCTGTCCTTTTCTTCTTCACTTGAAGTTGGTGGCTTTGTCCTGGCATTTTGCCGGCAATAGCGCCGGAGCACTGCCCCTACCCGCGCCACCAACTCACGCAGGGTGAACGGTTTGGCTATGAAATCATCAGCCCCGATATCCAGCCCCAGACGCTTATCTGCCTCGCTGGCACGGGCGCTGAGAATAATGATCGGCAATCGAAAGAAATAGGGATCAGCCCGGATGGTGCGGATGAGCTCCAGGCCGTCCCGGTCGGGGAGCATCAACTCAAGCACAACCAGATCCGGCTTTTCACGCCGTATGGTTTGCAAAGCAGTTTGCCCATCGTATGCCTGCAGTGCGTCATATCCGGATTCTTCCAGATAGCTGCAAACATAGTGGGCCGTGTCTTTGTCATGATCGACGACGAGAATCTTTCGAGGATCCATAGGGGGACTCTCGGCTCTGGCATTTTTGACAGAAGCTTGGAGCAGATAATACCCAACGCATGTGGGTATTATAACAAACGGCATTGGTGACCAGCATCCGCTGCTGTTGGGTGACTACCATACTTCCGAAGTATATTGAAAAATTGTTCAGAAGTTGTTAAGAACTGGTTAGGGAAATATTTAGATTTGAGACCGGCTGAGCGGATTCTTGATACAGCCTCAGGTGAGGGGAGCGACCTGTTCGACAGAGGGTATTGCGAGGGCATAACACCAGGGCGTGGAGAGGCACGAAGGCCGCTGCACTCGAAATACAGCTAAACCTATGTCATCTTAACCACGATGTCGGCGATGGCATTAGCGGCTTCATCCCCCCGGTCGGCGGCGTTGCTCAGGTGGCGGTAGACCTCGCGCATTTTCAGCATCTGTACGACATGTTCTGCATTTTGGGGACCGCTGAACAGATCGGCCACCGCCTCACGGTATACTTGTTCTACGCGGTTTTCCAATGCCTTGGCCCGCTGGGCGTGTTCACTGGCTACACGAGGGTGATCCTCGAGTCGCTGCACCCCCAACTTAATCTCATAGGCAGCGTCGCGGAGCAGCGAGGCAATACGGCGCATATGGGGGGTAGGGTATACCTTCAAGATTTCCATCTCATCAACAGTGCTGTAGGCGTAATCGAGCACATCGTCAATGGCGCGGGAGAGGGTGAAGATGTCTTCCCGGTCTATGGGGGTGATGAAAGTACGCAGCAACTCGTCAATCAGGATACGGCGGACTTCGTCAGCCTCTTTCTCTGTCGCAGTGAGTTGCTGGGCGACAGCTAGATCCTGATCATTCAAGTAGTCTTTTAGCAAGTCCAGGCCCTTTAAAGTGAGAGAGGCCTGGTCGTGGAGCAGCTTTAGAAAATTGTTTGGCTGCGGCTTGAAAAACTTCAGCATGTTGAACGGTCTCTCACCGTTTAGTGAACATTACACCCAACCCCGCTTGCCAGTAGTCTGTCAGAGGCACGTCACACAGCCTGCGTCAACCAAAAACTGCTTTCCCCTTAAACCTTGCTCAGCATTTTCCCGCAAGTTCCAGGAATAACATCGTGTAGGACATAGGTTAGGTTATACTGCAAATTATACTACATTTCCTAAAAAATGCAAGCATTCTTGCAAAATGGATATGTTCGGATTTCGGGGCGAACCCTCCCGTGCCAGCCCGCCCTGCGCGGTCCAGGGTGGCACTAAAAATCGCAGCTTGTTCAGTCAGAACTTGCCCCGTGGGGGGGCTTCGCTCCGGGAGGGTGTGTCGCCCCTAAAAATGAACGCACCCTGCAAAATTGCCTGACAAAAGAGGTTTGACCAACCGATTAAGCGAATGATGAGTCTTATTGCAAAATTAAATATAATGTAACTAAAATTGCAAAGCCTTGCGGGGCATGTTATAATTTGCTGCGAGGAGAATTGAGCGGTGTGGAATGTCGCCTTATCTACCATGTGGGGCATTGGTCAATTTGACCACCTGGCAGACTTCTTTGTCGCGGGCCAACAGTTCGGGGTTCAACAGTTTGAACTCAATCACAAGGTCACCTCGGCTATGCTGGCCAGGCTTGACCTGACCCGCTACCGTATTGGCAGCGTCCATGAACCCTGTCCGGCCGATATCTCGGCGGGTATTCTGGACGACCGGAATTGGCTGATCTCTGCCCCTGACGAGGAGGGCCGGCGGCAGGGCGTGCGTGCTGTTCAGCGCAGCATAGATTTGGCGCGAGAGCTTGGAGCGCGGGCCGTCGTCGTCCACGCCGG
>JAHELX010000330.1 GCA_024643945.1 Anaerolineales bacterium | reverse complement strand
ATAAAATGTTAAGGAAGGAGAGATAATATGGCCAGCCCTCCCGGACAGCTTTCGGACGGGAAAGAGCAGATCACTTGGGTCTGACTAAACTTGATTGATCACATCCTCATCAACATCACATCCTTGCGAAGGTTCAGAACCTTCGCAAGGATGTTCCCAACTGATTTTAGTCACACCCAAATCACTTCCTGAACAGGGGCGATAATCTACCCAAAGGGCATCATATATCCAAAGGGCATCATATACCCAAAGGGCATCATATGAACGAAGCAGAGAGAGCCAAGCAGATTGCCCAGGTCATTCAGGAGGTCATGGGGAAACCCAGCAAGGCGAACTTCACTGTGATCAGTCAAGGAGGCTGTGCCGCGTGCGACCCTGGTTCTTGTCCAGAGTGCGGTTACCTCTTCACCGGTAAGGTAATTACGATAGACCATAAAATAAGGGGAAAACGCACTCTCAGCGACAAGGCCATTCACTACCTCTCCCACGGCATCACTCACTACCAGACTGGCTACATCATCCGCGGTGAGCCGGTCACCGTGGATCTGAATCTGGACGAACTTGCGAGCTATCTTGATTTGTGACGTTAATAGAAACGACGGCCAATACCGTTATGTTGCGTGTTGCGTGTTACGTGAAGGCACGCAACACGCAACACGCAGCACGCACTGACATAAGGGGGTTATGTTATGCCCGAAAAGGCCTTTAATCTCACCCGGGAGATGCTGGATCATTCCTTCGCCGAGACGGTGGCCCCAGACCGAGAAAAGCTTCTGACGTGCATCCAATGTGGTACCTGCACCGCCTCTTGTCCCACCGCCTATGCTATGGATTACACACCGCGCCAGCTCTGGCGATTGGTGCAGGTAGGCCTGCGGGATGAGACGCTGCACAGTCGTAGCTTCTGGCTTTGCACCAACTGTTACTCCTGCACCATCCGCTGTCCGCGGGGGATTGCTCTCACGGAGACCATGGCGGCCTTGAAGCGCCTGGCCATCGCCGAGGACGTCCAAGGCAAAGAGAAGGAAAATGTCTCGCGCTTCTACCGGGCCTTTATGCAGACCGTTCGTCGCCATGGGCGCAACTATGAGCCAGAGTTCCTGCTCCGCTATTTCTTCAGCACAAATCCCTTGGGTCTCGTCAGCTATGCCCCTCTGGGCCTGGCCCTGTGGCGGAAGGGGAGGATTCCGCTATCCCCTCACGAAGTCAAGGGGAAAGTCGAATTAGAGGCCATCTTCCGCAAGTCTCTGGCCATTGAAAAGGAAAAGGAGCAGCGGCCATGAACTACACTTATTTTCCCGGCTGTTCTCTAGAGAACACCGCCAAAGATTACGACGCCTCGGCTCGCGCGGTAATGAGCGCTCTGGACCATAAACTAGAGGAGCTACCTGACTGGAACTGTTGCGGCGCTACCGGGGCCGACGTAATCAGTCATCTCCTTTCTATCGCTCTTCCAGCCCGTAATCTGGCCAAAGCTCAAGAAATGGGCGACCAGATCGTAACCACATGTAGCTCTTGCTATTTGAACCTTTTCCGCGTCAATTCCCACCTGGCTGCTGACCCAGAACTTCAGGAAGAGCTGGACGTCGTCCTGGGCGAGGTAGGTCTTCACTACGAGGGAAAGGTTCGGGTGCGCCATCTCCTGGAACTCCTGGTCACCGATATTGGGGCGGAGGCTATTGGCCAACACGTGCAACGCCCGCTGAGGGGCATGCGGGTGGCACCTTACTACGGATGTCTGGTGGTCCGCCCTTACGCCGAGTTCGATGGCCCCGACCTCCCCACCTCTATGGACCGGCTACTGACCGCGCTGGGTGCCACCGTGGTCCCTTATGTCATGAAGACCCACTGCTGCGGCGGCGTTCTAATGACCACCCAGAAGAGCATCGGCCTGAAGCTGGTAGGAGACCTCTTGAGCCCGATCCGGGATGTGGACTGTGTGGTGACTGTCTGCCCTCTGTGCCAGTTTAACCTGGAAGCGTATCAGCGTGAGGTAGGAGGGCAACTGGGTGTGCCGGTGCATATCCCGGTCCTCTACTTCACTCAACTGATGGGCCTGGCCTTTGGCTTGCCCCAGGAGCAACTGAAACTCAAGGCCGGCCTGGTGGGAACGAACAAGCTGACGAGACAGTTAGAACAACTGACTGCGTAAGTGGATCCGAGGAGATTTCCAATGATTCCCTATCGTTTGCTACAAGGCTTCGATCTCTTCAACGGACTGGACGAAAATGAGTGGAAGGCGGTTGCTGCCCTGGGCCGTGAGGAGACCTTCGATGAAGGGGCCGTGATTTTCCAGGAGGGAACAGAAGCCAAGTGCGTTTACCTGCTAGCCGAGGGGCGGGTGGCTCTTCGCTTCCGATTGCCCCTGAAACCTCTCACCCGGGAGACCACCATTGATACGATGAGCAAAGGGGAAGCCTTCGGCTGGTCGGCGTTGGTGAGGCCTCACCGCCTCACCGCTTCCGCCATCTGCTCCGAGCAGGCCAGATGCCTGGTTTTCGAGAGAGCAGACCTCGAACAATTGTTCCAGGAGAACAACCACATCGGCTATGTGATCTTGGAGAACCTCGGGGCAGTCATCGCCGGCCGCCTGCGTGACGTCCGGCTGCAACTCATCCGCGAGATGGGCCAATCCTTGATGTACGGATGGTAAGGGGTGTGATATGAACAATAACGGCGCTGCCCGTGTGGGCGTGTATGTCTGTCACTGTGGTTCGAACATCGCGGGGACGGTGGATGTCTTCGACGTGGTGGCTTATGCCGCCACCCTCCCTAATGTGGCTGTGGCCAGGGAGTACAAGTATATGTGCTCCTCCACCGGCCAGGATATGATCAAAAACGACATCGCTGAGTTCGGTCTAAACCGCGTGGTGGTAGCCTCTTGCTCCCCCCGCATGCACGAGCCGACCTTCCGCGCCGCCCTGGTCGAAGGCGGTCTCAATCCCTACCTGCTGACTATGGCCAATATCCGAGAGCATTGCTCCTGGATCACGAAGGATAAAGCAGTAGGTACCGCCAAGGCCAAAACGCTTATCTCCGGCGCAGTCTATCGAGTGATCTGGCAAGAACCTCTGACGGAGCGGGAAGTTCCGGTGACCCCTGTGGCCATGGTGGTCGGCGGGGGGATCGCCGGCATCCAGGCCTCGCTGGCCATTGCCGATGCCGGCTACCAGGTATTCTTGGTGGAGAAAGACACGTCCATCGGCGGGCGCATGGCTCAACTGGACAAGACTTTCCCTACTCTGGACTGTTCGGCCTGTATCCTCACGCCCAAGATGGTCCAGGTGGCTCGTCATCCCAACATCACCCTTCTCACTAATAGCGAAGTGACAGATGTGTCAGGCTATGTGGGGAACTTCCAGGTTCAGGTCAAAAAGAAGCCGCGCTATGTGGATATCAGCAAATGCTCCGGTTGTGGTGAGTGCACATCCGTCTGCCCGGTCTCTATCCCCCACGAGTTCGACCAGCGCCTCTCCCACCGCGAGGCAATCTACCGGCTCTTCCCCCAGGCGATACCGGGGGCCTTTGCCATTGACAAGAGGGGGACTCCCCCTTGCCGCGCTGCGTGTCCGGCGGGAGTCAACGTGCAGGGTTACGTGGCCCTCATTGGAGCCGGCAAATATGCGGAAGCGCTGGAATTGATCCGCCGCGACCTCCCCTTCCCTGGCATCTGCGGGCGGGTCTGCCCCCATCCCTGCGAGGATGCCTGCACGCGGGCCAAGGCGGAAGGAGCCGTGGCTATCGCAGCCCTGAAACGCTTTGTGGCTGATTGGGAGCGAGAACGCAAGGAAGCAGAGGCATCTGACACATCGGAGACGCAGAAGGTCCGCCCCACTCTTGCCGAGCGCGTTGCCGTAGTCGGGGCGGGGGCGGCCGGCTTGACGGCGGCCTACCAACTGGCCAAGAAGGGATACGGTGTCACCGTCTTTGAGGCATTACCGGTAGCAGGCGGCATGATGGCCGTCGGCATCCCCGAGTACCGCCTGCCCCGAGACGTTCTGGAATATGAGATTGACGTGATCCGGAAGTTGGGGGTGGACATTGTCACCAATACTGCCCTCGGGCGGAACTTCACGCTGGAGGATCTATTCCGGCAAGGCTATCGGGCCGTCTTCCTGGGGATCGGCGCCCACAAAGGACAGAAGCTGAGGGCACCAGGCGAGGACTTGCCGGGGGTATATGATGGGATCAGTTTCCTGCACAAGGTAAACCTGGGCCGCTGGTCCGACAAAGACGAAGGGGCCGGTGGGTCGCACCTGGGCAAAGTGGTGGTAATCGGCGGTGGCAACACCGCAGTAGATGCTGCCCGCTCTGCCCTGCGCTTAGGAGCCGAGAGCGTCACCATCGTCTATCGCCGCAGCCGAGTTGAGATGCCGGTTAACCCATGGGAGATCGAAGAGGCCGAAAAAGAAGGCGTGAAGATTAAGTTTCTGGCCACTCCCACCCGCATTATCGCGAACTCCCGTACTGACGGGAGCGACACCCATGTCACTGCTATCGAGTGCACCCGCATGGAGCTAGGTGAGCCGGACGCGAGTGGCCGCCGTCGCCCTATCCCCATCCCTGGCAGCGAGTTCACGCTGCCGGTAGACACGGTCATCGCCGCCATCGGCCAATTACCGGAGACCGACGTCATCGCTGGCGTGGAGTTGTCCCGATGGGGGACGATTCACGTCGATGAAGATACCTGTGAAACCTCCTATCCGGGTGTGTTTGCCGGGGGCGACGCCACCACCGGACCGACGACGGTGATCGAGGCTGTGGCGGCGGGCAACCGCGCCGCCGAGTCCATTGAACGCTACCTCAAAGGGCAGGATTTGCGAGAAGGTCGCGTGTTCAAAACCCCTAAAGAGCGTATTGTGGAGCGAGAGGTAGGGGAAGAATTAGCCTACGCCGCGCGCTTTGAGATGCCGATGTTGCCACTGGAGCAGCGCCAGCGGAACTTCAATGAAGTTGAGCTGGGCTTCTACGAGACAGTCGCACGGCAGGAGGCCGAACGCTGTCTGGATTGCGCTGGCTGCTCCGAATGCCTGGAGTGCGTGAAAGCTTGCAGCCCAGGAGCCATCGACCACTGGATGCAGGAAGAATACGTCGAACTGGATGTGGGCGCGATTATCATGGCCACCGGCCACAAGTTCTTCAATCCAACGCGGTTGCCGCAGTATCACTATGGCCTCTTCCCAAACATCCTGGATAGCATGGAGTTCGAGCGCATGTGCAATGCCTCCGGTCCTACAGGGGGCGAAATCCTGACGACCGACGGCCGGGTGCCGGAGAGCATCGCCTTCATCCACTGCGTCGGCTCACGGGATTCCCATGCCAACACCTACTGCTCGCGCCTCTGCTGCATGCACGCTATGAAGCAGGCACACCTGGCCAAAGAGCGGACCGGCGCGGATGTGTACGAGCTCTACATTGACATCCGTGCTTTCGGCAAGGGCTACGAGGAATTCTACGAGAGGGTGCAACGGGAGGGGGTCATCTTCATCCGCGGGCGAGGTGCGGAAGTCATCCCCCAAGACAACAAGCTGGTGGTGAAGGCCGAGGATACCGGCCTGGGACGCCCCATCATCCTACCGGTCGATATGGTGATTTTGGTGACCGGCATGGAACCGCACGAGGATACCGACCATGTGGCCAAGACCTTCCATATCACCCGTGATAAGGACGGTTTCTTTATGGAAGCCCATCCCAAGCTGCGGCCTTTCAACACCAATACCGATGGGATCTTCCTGGCCGGTACCTGCCAGGCTCCACGCGACATCCCGGACACGGTGGCCCATGCCAACGCCGCCGCGGCCGAGGCGATGTCACTTATGGGAAAGGGCAAGGTAATCATCGAGCCGACCGTCGCCGAGATTAACGCCGAGCTATGCAGCGGGTGCCGTATTTGCAACGGACTTTGTGCCTATTCTGCCATCTCCTACAATCCTACCCTCAAGGTGAGCCAGGTCAACGCCGCCCTATGCAAGGGATGTGGCACTTGCGTGGCTGCCTGCCCATCAGGCGCAGCCCAGGCCTACCACTACAACGACCAGGAGATCTTTGCGGAGATTGAGGGGATATTGGCGGCTGTAAGCTGATTGCCGGGGCTGGTTAGCCCCTCCCGCCTGCCCCGTGCCGCGCCGACAGGTGCACCGTCCCGGCACGGGGCAGGCAGGACGGGCAGCCCCCAGCCTCTATTCTGGAGGAGACTATGACCGGAAACGGCTTTGAACCGAAGATCGTGGGCTTTCTCTGTAACTGGTGCAGCTACCAGGGGGCCGACATGGCTGGCACGGCCCGCATGAAGTATGCCCCCAACGTGCACATCATCCGTGTGAACTGCTCCGGACGGATAGATCCCAGCTTCGTCCTGAAGGCATTCCGGGAAGGCGCCGATGGCGTGCTTGTGGCTGGCTGCCACCCAGGCGATTGCCACTACACCAGTGGCAACTACAAGACTATGCGCCGCATGCCTCTGCTGGAGCGACTACTGACAGACTTCGGGATCGAGCCAGGTCGCTTCCGGCTGGAATGGGTCTCGGCGGCCGAAGGGGCCAAGTGGGCTAAGGTGGTCGACGAGATGACACAGCAAGTCAGACGGCTGGGGCCGCTGAATTGGAAAGAACAAATCAGCCAGGCCCAGCCACTAATCTAACAGGTTACAAGCGAGGTCCCTATGGCCGAAAAGCTCAAACTAGCGCTCTACTGGGCCGCCACCTGTGGCGGGTGTGATGTAGCTGTTCTGGATCTGAATGAAAAGATCCTGGACCTGGCCGCTGCCGCCGACATCTATCTGTGGCCAGTGGCGATGGATTTCAAGTACAAGGATGCCGAGAGCTGGCCTGACCAGTTCATTGATGTCTGCCTCTTCAACGGAGCCATCCGCAATTCCGAAGGGGAGCACATGGCACACCTCT
>JAHELX010000329.1 GCA_024643945.1 Anaerolineales bacterium | reverse complement strand
AGGGCCGTGTTGCTCTGCTTCACCGCCCCCGACAGCTTGCGCAAGGCCTGGCTCATCAGCCGCGCCTGCAAGCCGACGTGGGCATCCCCCATCTCCCCCTCAATCTCGGCCCGGGGCACCAGCGCCGCCACCGAGTCGATGACTACTACGTCGATCGCCCCGCTGCGCACCAACGCCTCGGCAATCTCCAACGCCTGCTCCCCCGTGTCCGGCTGCGAGATGTACAGGTTGTCCACATCCACCCCACAGCAGGCGGCGTAGAGGGGGTCCAGCGCGTGCTCCACGTCGACGAAGGCGGCGATGCCCCCCCGCTTCTGCGCCTCGGCGATGATGTGCTGGCAGAGGGTGGTCTTGCCCGACGATTCTGGCCCGTAGATCTCGATCACCCGGCCGCGCGGGACGCCGCCCACCCCCAGGGCGATGTCCAGAGAGAGGGAGCCGGTGGAGATGGCTTCCACGCGCAGATGGGTGCTCTCCCCCAACTTCATAATCGCCCCGTCGCCAAACCGCTTGCGCAGATCGTTCACAGCAACTTCCAGTGCTTTTTCTCGCCCGTCCGAGTTCTTGCTCATTTTATATGCCCGCCTCCGGTTGATTTCAAGATAGAACTGACGTTCGCAGCTCCCAAATTATAGCACATTTGTTCTGTTTTGTCAATCAGCAAGTTGACATAATGAGTCAGGGAATCGGGGAATCGGGGAATCAGGAATCAGGGGAGTCCAAACTCGCCCTGATTCCTGATTCCCCGATTCCCCGATTCCCTGACTCCTGATTCCCCGCATCTTGCTACTCAAAATCCAGCTTCTTATGGCGCATGGCCACACTTTCGACCAGGCCCAATGAGATGAGGAATGTCCAGAGGGAGCTACCACCGTAGCTGACGAAGGGGAGAGGGAGGCCCGTCACCGGCAGCAAGCCCAGGTTGACGCCAATGTTGACCGTCGTTTGCAGGAAGATGACAGATGCTACACCTATACAAATCAGCCGGCCAAAGGGGTCTTGAGCCATTGTTGCCACCCGCAGAATCCGCCACAGAAGAATGACGAACAGGGCGAACAGGACGACTGCTCCCAGCAATCCCAATTCCTCCCCGATGACCGAAAAAATGAAGTCAGTGTGACGGACGCGGAGGAAGTGGAGCTGGCTTTGGGTGCCATTGCCGAAGCCCTTGCCCAGCCAGCCACCCGAGCCAATGCTGATGAGTGCCTGTTGGACGTTGTAATAGTCGTCGGGATTGCCTTGGGGGTTGACGAAGAGCAGAATACGCTCACGCATGTAGTCTTGTAGCGTGAGCCAAACAACCGGGCTAGCGACCACGCCGGCCAGGGCCAACGCTCCCAGGTGCAGCAGCCGCATGCCAGCCATTATGGCCATCGTCAGCCAGATGAAGATCAGCGTAAGAGCCGTGCCCAGGTCTGGCTGCAAGTAAATCAACCCAATCGGTAACAGCACGTAGCCTATGGAGAGCAATAGATAACGGAACTGATCCATCTCGCTATCGTGGTCGGCTAGCAGTTTGGCCAGGCCGATAATGATAACGACCTTGGCCAGCTCCGAAGGCTGGACACCCCTGGAGCCAATCCAGCGCTGAGCACCGTGGGTGATCTCGCCGATGGCAAAGACGGCGATGAGCAGAACAATGGTGAGAATGTACAGCGGGCGATGTAGATTTTCGTAAAAGCGATAGTCAAAGGCAGCAACCAGCAACATAAGAGCCAACCCAGAGGCAGCGAATATGGCCTGACGTTGCCAGTAGTCGGCCAGCTCCTGGGTATCCCGTGTCGCGCTGCTGATCATGGCAATGCCGTAGATGATAAGCAACGCGGCCGTGCCCATCAGCACCCAGTCGAAACTGCGCCAGAGTCGTCGCGCCATCCTATGTATTACCTCTTGGACCGGGCGCCGATAACGGGGATATCGGCGGTCAGGCGATTCTGCCGCTTGTTTTGGGTGAAAGTTACTTCCATATTTTCCACGTCTATCTCGACATATTTGGAGATGACGGCGATCAACTCGTCCTTCAGCGTTTGCAAAAGTTGGGGCGACATGTTCATCCGGTCTTGAACCAGCACCAATTGCAGGCGATTCTTGGCAATTTGACGGCTGGTTGGTTCCTGTCGGCCAAACAGGCCACTGAGCCAGTTCATAGGCAACTCCTGCGTGAAGTGAACCTGCACATCCGTAAATCAGCAAGCCCTCGACTCAACAAAGCAACAAGTTGCTGGTTGGCTGATTCGCGGATGTTGCGGATGTGCTGATTTATATCTCATGGGCGGCGCATCAGCCGGCTGAAGCGTTGCAACCAGGAGGAAGAGTCTTCCATTTCCATAAACGGAATATCTTGACCCAATAGGCGATCTGCGATGTTGCGGAAGGCTCGTCCCGCTCGCGAGTTATTCTCCATCACGGCCGGCATGCCCCGGTTAGTGGAGATGATAATGCTCTCGTCATCGGGAACGATGCCCAGCAGGTCAATGGCCAGCACGTCCAAGACATCTGTTGTGTCCAGCATATCGCCGCGCTGTATCATATCTGGCCGCAACCGATTGACGATGAGGCGAGGGGGGCCTTTTTCTTCGGCTTCGACGAGGCCGATGATTCGATCCGCGTCGCGCACCGCCGACACCTCCGCCGTGGTGATGATGAGTACCTGGTCAGCCGGGGCGATGGCATTCTTGAAGCCCTGCTCGATGCCAGCCGGCGAGTCGATAAGGACGAAGTCAAAATCCGGCCGGAGTTGTTGGCAAACCTCAATCATATCCCGGGGGCTGACCGCAGTCTTGTCGCGGCTTTGCGCGGCAGGGATCAGGTAAAGCCCTTCCAGGCGTTTGTCTTTAATCATCGCCTGCCGCAGGCGACACGCTCCCTCTACCACGTGGACCAGGTCGTAGACGATACGGTTTTCTAGCCCCATCACCACGTCCAGGTTACGCAGCCCAATGTCGGCGTCAATGGCAACCACCTGTTTGCCCCGCATCGCCAGAGCTGCGCTGAGGTTAGCGGTGGCGGTCGTTTTGCCCACGCCTCCTTTGCCAGATGTAATAGTGATAATCGTTGCGCTCATTTCATCTCCCAAGGCTCGACTACGATCTGCCCGCCTTGTACCGAAGCCACTTCTGGCACAATGGTGTTCGCTTGCCGCTGATCTGGCTCGTTGCCGGGCGAGCGGGCAATGTGTCCGCTAATACGTAATTGCATTGGAGCCAGCACCAACGCGCAAACGACGGCGCTATCAACGCCACTCGCACCTGCGTGAACGGTGCCGCGCAGCCGTCCCCAAACCACCACGTCGCCACCAGCGATGATCTCGGCGCCAGGATTGACATCACCGATGACGACCACGTGCCCCGAATGGCGTAGGGATTGACCCGAGCGTAGGGTGCGCCGTACCAGGATAGCCCTATGCTCTTCCGGTGCAGTTTCCCCGTCCCTCTCATCGGCCGGGCGTGTCGCCGCCAAAGCATTGGCTGGAAGCTGCGGCGAAGCTAACCTCGTCTCCAGCCCTAGTGACGCCGCGACTAATTGCGTTTCATCAGACTCGCCGACGACCCCCCATAAACTCATCTGATGCGCTTTAAGCAGGTCGCCGACATGCTCCAGTTGGCCTTTGGCAAGTTGTCGCGGGCCGACGTGCAGCGCTACCCGTCCTCCTTTGAAAAAGGAGGGGGTTTGCTCAAGCCGAGATACCAACTCAATCAGCAGGCCATCCCAGTCCCCTGAGCCTATGTAAATGACTAACCCATCGCTAGTCCCTTTGATATTAACCCGCGTCTGGCTCATCGTGTTGAGTATCTGTTTCTCTAACCTGAAATTCTACCATATACCGAGAGCCAATCTCGGCATCAAAGGCCAGTGGTGGCGTGTTGGGATAGTCGGCCAGCTCAAGTTGCCAGCGCTGCCCGCGCATCGGGTCAACGGCGTTGAAATCAAACTGACCGGTGGGTCCGCTGGTGACCTGGGCGACAAGCTCATCTTCAGCGAGAACGTTGACCGTCACGTCGGGAATGGGCGATCCATCCCCGCCGAGCACGTGCCCGGTGACGGCTGCACCCCCACCTCCCCAACTGTCGGTGCCCAGCAATCTGGGGACGAAAGCAACCTCTGCAGGTGGCGCCTCTACAACCGTAGGCGGCGACTCGTCCGTTTCTTCCTGGGGCTCCAGGCCAAAATAATAGCGAAGGATCTCGCCAGCAATCGGTAGGGCGACTGTAGAGCCCTCACCTCCACCATAGACGAAGACGACGACGGCGATTTCCGGGTCACGGGCCGGGGCATAAGCGGTGAACCAGGCATGACTGGTGCGCACACGACCGTCCCGGTCCAGACAAGAGGGGTAACTGTCACAAAACTCGGCGGTGCCGGTCTTGCCAGCGACCGCCACGCCTGGCACATCCAGCTCTTTGCCGGTGCCCCAGGCAATGACAGCTTCCAGCCCTGCCTGGACCTGAGCCAGGTTCTCAGGATCGACTGTGTCCAGCAAGTCCCGTATGACTTCGGGCTGGTGCGCTTCGACCACGTTGCCCTCAGCGTCGAGAACTTCTTGCACCAGATGGGGCCGATAGAGCAGCCCGCCGTTGGCGACAGCAGCAGTGGCATTGAGCAGTTGCAAAGGCGTGACCAGCACAAAGCCCTGCCCAATGCCCATATTGTATGTATCGCCCGTCACCCACGTTTCTGCGTAGTTGACGCGTTTCCACTTGGACGTTGGCACCAACCCGGCGGCTTCCCCCGGCAGGTCAAGCCCGGTAGGACTGCCCAGGCCAAACAGCTCTGAGTAATAACCCAATCGCTCCAGGCCCAAGCCTTCAAAGCCGCTGGGTTCATAGCCGCCAGCGAGGTGGTAAAAGTACACGTCGCACGATTCGGCGATGCCCCGGACGAGGTTGACACGCCCGTGTCCCTCGCGCAACCAGCAGTAGAAAGGCTGCGCCAGTTCCGGATCGTCAGGAAAATACTTGTTGGGTAGCCAAAGGACCCCTTTGTCTATAATGACAGTGTCAGGAGTGACCACTCCATCCTGCAGCGCGCCGGTCGCCGGAATTATCTTATAAGTGGAGCCAGGGGGATAAAGACCCGCAATCGCGTGATTGACCAGCGGGCGGCGCTTGTCACGGCTGAGGGCGACGTAGTCCCGGGCCGAGATGCCGCCGGCAAACAGATTGTTGTCGTAAGTAGGAAGTGACACCATGGCCAGAATCTGACCGTCCCGTGGGTCCATCGCGATAGCCACGCCAGATCGCTGGGGGGTATCGCGAATGCCGCGTGCCAGCGCGTCGACCACAGCCTGCTGCAGGTCCAAGTCCAGTGTAAGTTTGAGGTTATGGCCAGTCTGAGCCGGGATGGGATCGCTTAGAGTGCGTACCTTGCGCCCATTCACGTCTACCTCAATGACTTCCAGGCCTTTGGTGCCGTGCAACAGATCCTCGTACTGCAATTCAAGGCCGGTCAACCCCACCCGGTCATTGGGCGCGTAGCCTTTGGCCGCGAATTCCTCGCCTTGGGTCTGAGGAATGGGGCCGGTGTAACCCAGAATCTGGGCGGTCAGATCGCCGGACAGGTAGTCGCGCACCGGTACGGTCTCCACCAACACACCGGGCAGATGCAAACTATCCTCTTCCAACAAGGCGATGACGGTCGCATCTACGTCCTTTTTAATGGTCACGGGCCGATAGGGAGCGATCAGATCAACCGCATCCACTATGTCACGGATGCCTTTAGGGGCAGGCGTGCCCGGGCCGCCCAGGCCATCTCCGGCCTGCCGTTCCCAGGGAGCATCATTGTGGCTAACTCGGAAGGGTCCCGGCTCACGTAGGGCCATGGCATCCCCAGGTCCGCGCGCCGTGGTGATGGGTGTATTCAGCAAGTCAGAAAGACGCGCAAAGACTCGAGCGCGCGCAGTCTCATCGTCTGGCAAAAAGGCGGGGATAATGGTAACGTTGAAAGTAGGCCGATTACGGACCAGTTGCCCCCCATTTCGGTCGTACATGACACCGCGCGGGGCGTCCAGGGTGACGGTGCGAAAGCGATTCTGGTCGGCCAGCAGGCGGAATTCTTCGCCCTTGGTCACCTGTAAGCGCCACGTTTGGAAAGCCAGGAAGGCAAACGCCAACGCCACCAATCCCCGAAAGATAATAAGCCGCAGCTTAATCTGGTAATCGGTCATTTGATGGCATTATACCTTACTTTAAGGGCGGAAGCAATAAGCTTTAGTTCTCATCCTCGCCATCAAACAGGCTTCGGCACAGGCCTACCAGTTCGCCGACATACATGCCGTCGCTATGTTAGCTTGACATAATACCACAAGCTAGTTAAGTTACAGAATTTATGTTCTATGTATGTGTATCCATGCCAGATCAACGTTGTGCTCAATTTGGGTCTGACTGCGGCTGTCGGAGCCGATGCTCAGAAAGCTAACAGACCCCGTTCCTGGCAGCACGTCCGAAGAAATTGGTACGGTGGCAAGGGACCACCGTCAGTTCTTTCCGAGAAAACACACCAGGGCAGGGAAGTGATGTTTTTAAGAAGCTGTGACACGCCGCATACAGTCCTATAGCATCGTGATTCTATGTCTGATTCTATGTTTTCTGCCCTATAATTACAGAATGCGACCAGCGCCGCACAAGGCAGCAGCAACCGGCTTTGAGACCATCCAAGGGAACTGGACTTGTCAATATGTCGGTATCAATAATGTACCTTAATCTTACCTATATCAGTAAATATACCATTCGGTCGGTAAATCTACCGACTGAATCTAATGAGAGGTGACAAACAATGGCTACCCGCAAAACAAGCCGCCAGAAAAAGGCCGAAGAGGCCGTACAAAAGCGCCCTGTCCAAGAGATCGAGATGGATTGGGTGCTACTCCCCTGGCGCCACCTGTTGAGTCGACCGACGCGACGAGGTGGACGGCACCGAGTATCCTGTCCTGTCGTGGA
>JAHELX010000328.1 GCA_024643945.1 Anaerolineales bacterium | reverse complement strand
CCACGACGGTGGCCCACGTCTATGCCGACAATGCCGTATACAGCGCCACGCTCACCGTGACCGACGACAGCGGCGCGTTTGGCAGCGACGCCGTTGCGGTTAATATCCTCAATGCCAACCCCATCGCTGGAGCTGGGGATGATCGGGAGGCAGACGAGGGGGAGCGAGTGAGTTTCACCGGTACTGCCAGCGATCCGGGCGCTGGGGATGAGTTGAGTTTTGCCTGGGACTTTGACTATGATGGGGAGCATTTCGACGAAGATGCCGTTGGTGCGTCTGTCGAGCGGACTTATCCCGACGGGCCTGCGAACTACGTGGTAGCCCTGCGCATCCGGGACGACGATTATCCCTACCCGATGGAGGGGGGCGGCGAAATTGGCGAAGCGATCGATACATTGCGAGTCAGGGTCAATAACGTACCACCCACTGCCGATGCTCGCGGCCCCTACACTGGCCACAAAGGTCAGCTCATCGCGCTATCTGGATCGGCTGGGGACGTGCCGGCTGACGTTCCTACCCTTACCTATCAGTGGGATCTGAACAACGATGGCACTTATGACCTCACCGGGCAGACTGTCATCACTGCCTGGAACACGGGCGGGGTCTATACCGTCACGTTGCGCGTCACCGACGACGACGGCGATAGTGGCTTCGATACCGCCCGGGTTACTATCGGCAACCGACCTCCGATCGTTTATGCAGGTGGCCGTTACCCTGGGCTTGAGGGTCACCCCATCACCCTGAATCAGGGCGTCGCCACCGATCCCGACAATGATTACCCATTGACTTATACCTGGGACCTGGACCACGACAGTATCTTTGAGACGCCTGGCCAGGTTGTCACCCACACCTGGCCCGACGATGGCGTTTACACCGTCACCCTGCGCGTTGACGATGGATGGGGTGGTGTAGCTACCGATGTGGCCACTGTTACGGTAGAAAATGTGGCCCCCACCGCCGATTCGGGCGGCCCTTACACAACCAGCGTGGGCATGTCGGTGACGCTTGTGGGAACCGGCACTGATGTGCTCTCGGACACGCTGACTTATGCCTGGAATCTGGACAATGATGATACCTTTGAAACCCCTGGCCGGGTGGTTACGTATACCTGGATGACTACTGGCACCTATACTGTGATCCTGCAGGTAGACGACGGCGATGGTGGAGTTGTCACCGACACGACAACGGTAGTCGTCGACAGTCTGGTTCCTATCGCCTGGTTGGGAATTCCCTATTTCCTGGTTCGTAGCAAGTGGGGACTCTCTCCGAGGACGAGGAAGACTCTCAACGGCGGTCGGTCTGACTATCTCCAGCGGTGGACGGATCATTTGATGTAAAGCTGTTTGACACACAGGGCAGTTCTAGCGTCCTGTCGTCCGGGCAGGGATGCATCTCGCGAAATGAGGGAAGGAGAATCGATGGCTGGTCGATCTAGTTCGCAAGGCGATATTTCCATGATTCCGAAACAAGCCCGGAAGTACTTCGAAGAGAACAGGAATGTTTTGGTCATTGAAGACGACAAGATTATGGGCCAGATGGTGGCACAGATTCTGGACGAAGCTGGCTTTGAGGTGGTAACAGCGTCCAACGGCATGATAGCTTTTGAAAAGCTTCAAAAGCATCCCATCGATTTTATCGTCTTGGACATTTTACTTCCGGAAATGAACGGCTTTGAAATATATTCCAAATTACAAGCCAAGCCTGACACAAAGGACATCCCTGTTCTGATCATCACCGCCTGGGCTGACGAGTATCATATTGAACAAGCCTCTCAACTAGGTATTCGGCATTTCCTACCCAAACCTTTTACGGAGGATGAACTTCTGAACGAGATTTTCAGTTTGCTGCGCGACAATCCTCGTAAAGGGGCATAGCTTCCTGCCGGTTCCCAGCCGGCTCGGGAGCGTTCCCGACGCGAAGTATACGATCCAGGCCAGGAGAATCCTTGAAAAGAATCATGCTATCATTAGGAAATCTCAGACTCATAGGAGAAGGCTGTGACAACTCAAAGACCTGTGTACATCACCTTGGAATGGCAGGAGCAAGGCCCTCTAGAAACAACCGGCCGTCGGTTGTGGCGGGAGGAGCGGCTGGTTTGTACCCCTTATGATTATCCAAAGGAACTGCCTTGTAGCAATCCTGAGTGTGAGGGGGGGGGGTTCGAAATAGGGGATAGAATCGCTGCTCTGTTGGCCTCTGGAAAGAACAGCGAGCAAAACTCCTTAGTCTGCCGAAATGCCATTTATAAGGATCGAACTAAGCGGTGTCTACACACAATTATCTACTCTATAACGCGTGTACGTCCTTATCAGAGACAGAAGCCTCAATCGATAACCTCGGATAATTCCATTGCTTGATAGTTCGCCTGAATCCCAATATCCAAAAGTCCTGTGTTCATAGCCTCAAGACTTTACTGTCCGGTGAGAAATATTACCTCTATTCGCCGGGTCCACACAAAGGTCTGATATGCTATCTGGTCCGAGTCTGCCTGTGTGAGACGGGAATGTTATAAGGTGGCAAACCGATACCCGATGCCGCGCTCAGTGAGGATGTACCGAGGGTTACGTGGGTCTTCCTCAATCTTGTTGCGTAGGCGCCAGATGTACCACTTGACACTGTCTGGGTTGGCGTCGGCGTCGTAGGGCCACACGTTGTCGAAGATGATGTCGGTAGACAGGATACGGCCGGCTCGCTTGGCCATAAAGAGGAGGAGATCGTATTCCGTCGGCGTGAGGTCCACAACTGTGCTATGAGCCATCACTTGGCGGTTGGCCGGGTCGATAATGAGGTCGCCGCCGCCGAAACGGAGCGGTGAGGTATCGGAAGGAGGAGGCGGCATCCGCATCCGGCGTAGCACCGCTTCTACCCGAGCTTGGAGCTCTTCGGGATGGAATGGTTTCACCAGGTAATCATCAGCGCCCATTTTCAGGCCTTTGACGATGTCTTGGTGCGACCCAAGCGCGGTGAGCATAATAACCGGCACGGTGGAGAGGTCCCGAATGCGACGACAGATTTCCCAACCGTCCATCTGAGGCATCATCACATCGAGGATGACCAGGTGAGGAGGGCTTTGGTGGAGTTGCTGTAACCCGCTTTCTCCATTGAGAGCGATAGTCACCTCGTACCCGGCTGACTCCAGGCTGCGTTGAATAAGTTGCAGCAGGAGGTAGTCGTCGTCAATTGCCAGGATTCTTTCAGCCACACTAACACCTTGGACAAGAATATAATTGAGGACATTTGGAAGAGCCTTGTCTTATTATTTTAAGGGCAATTTAGAATATAGTCAACCGTCCTTGTGTCCTATGTTCGCAACCCATTGCTCCCTTTTTGCGGCCTCGGCTGGTGGTGGCGGCGCATGAAAGCAAGCATGCGAGGCATCGCGACCGTGTAGACCCAGTAGAGCCGGGGTGATGGTGAATAGTCGAAAGCACCTATCCCGCGCACTGTCTCACCCCCAAATCCAGTTTTGAAGCGATACACACCCCACATTGGGTCACTTTCGTCGAAGCAGTCGGGCGCCCCCCACATGTCGTACTGGGTGCAGCCCTTCTGCTTTGCCAACTGTATGGCTTCCCATTGTAACAAATGGTTGGGCATCAAGTTGCGATAGTGATTGCTCGAAGCCCCATACATGTACCAGGCTGTTTGCCCGAAGTGAAAGAGTATCAACCCGGCAACAGATTCTCCTTCCACTTCCGCCGACAGTAAATGAGCTCGACCGGCTCGCAGAAATTGCCCCCACACATCCAGGTAATAGGCCATGGGACGGATGAGAAACCCATCACGCTGGGACGTTTCGGCGTATAAGTTGTAGAAGGCTTGCAGGTCAGTCTCGTTACCGGGGCGGACCTGCACTCCCTGGCGCTTGGCTAGCCGGATGTTGTAGCGTGTCTTGACTTTCATACGAGCCAGTAAGTCATCCACGTCCAACGTCAAATCAACAATGACAGTGTTTTTGAACTGAATCTGCTCCGTCGACCGATGCCAGCCGCGTTCCGTGAGCGTTGCTAGCAAGGTAGCGACTCCTGGCAATAGGGGCGAGTCTTTGTCACCAAAACCCAACCATACGTCGGGATCAATTTTGACAAACAGATTACGCTGCCGTCTGGCCTCTTGCTCCAAAGCTGAGAGGACTTGAACCAATAGAGAGGGATTGCTATTATCCAGCGCTGGACCTTTGGGGACATAGGCCACCGAAAGAGGTGTTCGTGGCAACTGGCGTCGTAATACTTGAGCAGCGGCCAGCAGTCGACCCTTTTCCTCGAAGAGCAAGCGGGTAGGCTGCCAACCCCAGCGGCCTTTGAAATCGCCCCAGTCCCAGGTTTGCAAAACGTGGGACTGGGGAAGAGAGGCCAAAGCCGTGTCCCATTGAGCCCGGTCCGTTACCTGGACGGCGCGAAGAGTCACATCATGCCTCCCTGACGGCGGATCATCCATTGCCGATAAATCCAGTAGAGGGGGCGATTGTAGACGAAGTCGAAGGTGCTGACGGCCCGCGTTACCCGACCGCCAAAGCCACGCTTGAAGCGATACACACCCCATAATCCCGCTGAGGATTCATCGTGGGCGACGAATTCTGATTCCAGGGTAGCTTCGTCGGCGTCGGGGATGCCCCACAAGTCGTAACTTTGGCAGCCAAGTGCCTTAGCCCTGCGCATTGCCTCCCACTGCAGGAGATAAGTCGGCATCTTTTCGCGGTGGGCGTTGCTCGACGCACCAAATAGGTAATAGGCGGTTGAGCCATGCATGAAGACCATCAGGCCAGCGACTGGCTGTTCCTGGACTTCGGCCAGCAGCAGCGCTGCCCTGTCGGGAGTGAACAGCTCAAAGGCGGCGCGAAAGTAGTCCAGGCTATGGATGCCAAATCGGTCGCGCTGGCTGGTGATTTGCATCAGACGGTAGAAGGTAGGCAGGTCGCGCGAGGTTCCGTGGCGGATGGTCACGCCTTTGCGGGCGGCCAGCCGTATATTGTAACGAGTTTTCTGTTTCATCGCCGCCAGGATGTCTTCTTCGGTAGGCGTGAGATCAACCAAAATGGTACGTGGAGGCTGAACGCTGAAGTGAGAGACGACGAAGCCGTACCGGCTAATGGTGTCCCATAGCGCATCGTTGTTGGAGGTATGGGGTTCTATTTTTAGAAGGATGCTATGCTGCGAGCGGCACAGACGGTGTAGTCCCGCCAAAAATGCATTGGCCTGGGGCCTATGGGTCCAATCTACCAGGGGACCTTTGGGCACGTAGGCCATGCTAAATGCGGGGGGAACCGGCCGAAAGAGGACCTGGGTACCCGCTAGAATGTGCTCGTCCTCGACCAACGCCAGGCGTATAGCGTGCCAGCCAAAGCGTGCCTTCAGTTCGCCCCAATCCCAGGTTTGCAACAGGTGCCCCCCCGGGTGGTCGGTCACGAAAGCGTCCCAAGTCTTGCGATTGACGATGGTTGAAGTGGCAGTGGACAGATGAATCGACACCTTAAGCTCCTGGCATAGCGGTCTGCAGTCTCTTCTATATAATACCTGCCTCAAGTTAAAGACACAAGATTTTCTTTCCTGAGTGGTAAGCATCAGGACGAATACACAACGCCGGCCGTGTGACAATTCTTGCAAACAGATTTTTCTTTTTGGTCGTGATATGCTACAATAGTGCCCGTTTGTTTGCAAGCGTTGTCTCCGAGAGTAAGGCTTTCTATATAGTACTGAAATATGAGATGATCTTCTGCATCTCCGATCATTTACTTTTCTCCACTTCTTGTAAGATTTTCAAGGAGGTCAATGGTGCTCTCTGATTTTGCCTTTGTGGGTATCCTCGTTCTAGTCGCTACGTTGCTCCCTGTTGCTGGCCTGGGCGTTGCCTGGCTCATCCGACCCAAAAAACCTAACCCCGTCAAACAATCTACCTATGAATGTGGCATTGAGACTATCGGTGACGCGTGGGTTCAGTTTAGGGCCCAGTATTATATCTATGCCCTGGTATTTGTTGTGTTTGACATTGAAGCAGTGTTTTTGTTGCCCTGGGCTGTGGCGTATAACCAGCTTCCTCTATATGCGCTGGCAGAGGCGGTCATTTTCGTCGTCATTCTAGTGCTGGCGCTGGTCTATGCCTGGCGAAAGGGCGCGTTGCGCTGGTCGTAAAACGTAAAACGTGATGCGTGATTCGCAATTATCCCGTTTCACGTGCTCCCGTATGAATTGCACTCAGTGCAGCCCATAGTTGTTGAGGATGGAGTGTATGGACGCGATTATCTCGTGGCTTACAAACTTGTTTCCCCAGATGGCGGTGCCGACGGCACGCTTGCTTGTAGGCCTGGTGTATGCGGCGATTCTGTCATTCGTTGCGCCTGTCGTGGTTGTAGTCGCCTTCACCTACATGGAGCGCAAGGTGATAGCGCGTATCCAGGACCGTGTCGGGCCTAATCGAGCTGGGCCATTAGGCATGCTTCAGGGGTTGGCCGATGCTGTCAAGATGTTGACCAAAGAGGACATCACGCCGATTGGCGCTGATCGGATGGTGTATAACATGGCGCCAGCGTTGGCGGTTATCGCCACGATATTGGTGTACGCAGTGCTTCCTTTGGCGCCAGGCGTCATTGGCACGGATCTGAACATCGGCGTTCTGTATATAGTGGCGGTGGGCGGTATTGGCACAATGGCCGTTTTGATGGCCGGCTGGAGCAGCAACAACAAGTATGCGTTGCTCAGCGCTTTTCGCGTGGTGGCCCAACTCATTGCCTATGAGATTCCCATGGTCATCGCTCTCATTATAGTCGCGTTGGCGGCCGGCTCGATGCAAATGGGACAGATCATCGCTGTCCAGGATGTGCCCTTCCTTTTCACCTTGCCGGTGGCTTTTTTCATCTTCTTCGCAGCCAGTATTGCCGAAATTGGGCGGTCTCCCTTTGACTTGCTGGAAGCTGAAAGCGAGATTGTTGCTGGCTTCCACGTGGAATATAGTGGGATGAAAT